>NZ_CAJJIE010000005.1:0-62549 GCF_905187535.1 Streptococcus mitis | reverse complement strand
GCTGACGTGGTTTGAATTTGATTTTCGAAGAGTATTATTCATCTTCGTCATCATCGAAGCCCGCTAACAGATCGTTGACTTTTACAATGCTTTCTGCAGCTCGGCTCTTGTAGTCCGCATCTGCGCCTGTAAGGCTGGCATTGATAAATTCAATCACCATTGGAAGATTCATTCCTGCGTAGAGTTCAATGTCGCGACCTTCCATGATCAAACGGCTTACCACGTTACATGGTGTACCACCGAGAAGGTCCGCAAAGACTAGGAAATCATCCAATCCTTCGATAGCAGCTTCAAATTTTGCAGTAAATTCTTCTGGACCATCTTCTGGAAGAAGGGCCACTGCATGAATGTTGTCCTGTGGACCCATGATCATTTCTGTGCTACCTTTAAGTTCTTCACAGAAACGACCATGACTCACCAAAATTAATGATTTACTCATAAATTATGCGCCCATTCCAAGCAAGAATTTACCGATGAATGAAAGACCTACTGCAAGAACGATAATGATACCGATCGCTTTAGTAGAGTTCATACCTTTCTTACCAAGCAACCAGAAGATAAAGGCAGTAAAGATTGCTGGAAGCAAACGTGGGAAGATTGAGTTCAAGATGTCTTGGAAGTCAATCATCTTTTCACCGATTGGCAATTTGTAAGAAATCTCAAAGTTGATCATTGTTGCTACAAGAGCACCCATCATGAAGACACCAAGTACAGATGCAGCGTCAATCAAAGCTGTCAAAGTACTTTGCATGTTGTTGATAAGGTTAACCCCTTCTTTGTAGGCAAATTCCAATTGTTTCCAACGGAAGATGTCATAAGCAACTGCAACTGCGATCCAAAGGAAGATACCCCATGGTTGGCCAGCGATAGCCATAGTTGCTGCGATAGATCCCATGATAGCAGGTACAAGTGAACCAAAGATTGTATCTCCAAGAGGAGCAAATGGTCCCATCAAACCTGTCTTGATACCGTTAACGGCATCTTTTGAACCCACACCATCTTTTTCTTCCATGGCAAGGTCAAAACCAGCGATAATAGTGTGGAAGAATGGTGAAGTATTGAAGAATTGAGTATGAACTTTCATCATTTCTTTCAATTCAGGAGTTCCATCCCCATACATTTTACGTAATTGTGGCAAGATCATGTAAAGGTAACCAGAAGCTTGCATACGTTCGTAGTTCCAACCTAATTGGAAAGTAAACAAGCTACGTTTGTTGATTTGATTAAAATCTTCTTTTGTTAGTTTGTAATTAGAATTCGTCATCTTCGATTTCCCCACTTTCTGATGGTGTAGAAGGTGCTGCTACAGCAACTTTTTGGCTGTTCTTGAAGTGAACAACTGCAAGGAAGATACCCACGATAGAGATACCGATCATAGACAATCCTTTGAAGTTGTTAACAAAGCCAATTTTTTCAGCAACTTCAGCAGGAAGAGTGCCAATGATTCCAGCAACTGCTCCACCAAGACTTGTTACGTTTGAGTAAAGAACAGTCAACATAGCTGTCAAACCGAATCCCATAGCAAGGTAGTGAAGGTTACGTTTAACTGGAAGGTAACGAAGCAAGATAGCGAATCCAAGACCTGGAAGCATACGACCTGCAAGAGTCAAACCGTCTGCAACCCATTGGTATTCTTTAACAAGGTTTACAACACCTTGTACGAATTCTCCACCGAAAGCAAGGGCGAAGAATACTGGAAGGGCACGAGAAAGAGCCCATGGAATCGCACCAAGTAGGTAGTTGCGTTCGATACCTTTGTAGTCAAAGCGTTCGATCGCAGCATCAATACGGTGTGCAAAGAAAGTAGTTGTCATACGTCCAAGAACGTCGAAGTATGTCAAAAGTGCTGCTACTGGTACAGCGATTGTTGTAATCGCAAGATCTGTATCAATACCTTGAGAGATAGAGAATGCTGTTGCAAGAACCGCACCAGAAGTTGCGTCGATACGAGAAGCACCACCAAAGGTACCAACCCCGAGAACGAACAACTGCAAGCTACCACCGATAAACAAACCAGTTGTCACATCTCCCATGATCAAACCAGTAATGAAACCAGCGAATACAGGGGAACCTGCAGATGAAACGATTGTCAACTCATCACAGATTTGATAAGCTGAGTACAAAGTGAGAAGTAAAATTTGCCACCATTGTATCATAACAATGACCTCCTAAAAATTTTTTCCTATTTTAATAAGCTCAAAAAGTCTGAAACTGGATCATTTGGAACCATTTGAGCAGTGAGTTTCACACCTTTTTCTGCTAGTTTGTGGAAATCTTCCACATCCTTGTCTACCACGTTGATAGAACGTGTGATAGAGCGAGTTTCTGGTGTTTGAGACATATTGCCGACGTTGAGTGTTTCAAGCGGAACACCTGCTTCGACCAAACCAAGGAAACGGTCTGGTTTACGTGCAACGATAAAGAGACGTTGGCTATCGTATTTACCAGCAAGGATATTTGCTGCTGCTTTCTCAACTGGCAAGATACTGAGTTTCACACCTGGTGGTGTCGCAAGTTTCAAACCACTCTTTTCAATATCGTTGTTAACAACTTCGTCGTCTACAACCATAATGCGTGAAACATTTAGTTTTCCAGCCCAAAGATTGGCTACTTGACCGTGGATCAAACGTCCATCGATACGGCATCCTACAATTGTCATAAGTTTTCCCCCTTTATGTGTTTTAGTGTAGGTTTACGAGTTAAATGAATCTCTTCTTTATATTCGCCCTCAGTTTCAAAGATGATGATGCGGTTAGCACCTTCCTTGAGATAGCTATGAGGGATATAAAGTGAGAGGGTCGGGCCGACGTTCCAGAAACGTCCTAAGTGACGCCCGTTGACAAAGGCAACTCCCTTACCAAACTCAGACAAGTCTAAGTAGGTATCCTTCGGCTCTTCGACCGTAAAGTCGAAAGCGTAAAAGGCTGGCTGTCCTTCTGTCCATCCTTTTGAAAAATCAATTTTCTCAGGATTATCCAGTGGCAGTGGATATTGTTTCCAATTCAGTAAGAAATGTAGATCCTTGCAGACACCTGTACGAATTCCTTTACGTTGCGTATCTGCCAAGAACTTATGACCGTAGTTGACACGCCCCATATTTTCGATCAAGATGTCAATTTCTGAAAAGCCTTCTCGATTGCCCTGACAGTAGATATCTTCACCTATCTCTGTCTGGTATTGAGTAGCAATCCATTGACCATCTACAAAGAGCTGAGCTCGGTCACGTCCATCGATGATACGGAGACGTTCTTCTTCTGCATCCCAACTTGCCTCATTGCGGTAGAGAAGGTAGCCATAACTTTGACCAAGTTCTTCCATCGCTTTTGGATAGAGGCTTTCAGTAGGACTAGAGAGACTATCCAGAGTTTCAAACAAGGAAACTTTTTCGACCAATGGAATGGACCCTATCTCCATGCTTTCCTTATAGAGTGGTTCCAACTGTGGATAATCTGGGAAGTGGGTTGCCATCATCTTCTTGACTGCTAAGTATTTAGCAGTTGGATTTCCTTCTTCATCCAGAAGGGCATCGTAATCATAAGATGTAACTTGTGGCAAATCCAAGGTTCCTCGAGCCGAGCAACCATTCATGAAGCCAAAGTTTGTACCACCATGGAACATGTAAAGATTGATGGAACCTTGTTCCAAAACCTCTCGAACTGCATCTGCCAATTCTTTGGGATCCCGTGTGATAATCGGTTCTTTCCAACGATTGAACCAGCCATCCCAGAACTCCATACACATGAGCGGCCATTTCTTGCCATGTTCATCAAAGAATTCCTGCATCTGTGAAAAGTTGTACGGAGCTTTAGAACCAAAGTTTCCTGTTACAAAGAGGTCATCTTCGATTAAGGTTCCAGCTTTCAGAGTAGCTCTCCATGGACCATCTGATGTAAAGAGAGGACAGGTTACGCCACGCTCTTCCATCAACTGTCGAATTGCTCTTAGGTAAGCCTTATCTTCGCCATAAGAACCATACTCATTTTCAACCTGCATCATAAGGATATTGCCACCATTGTCCAACAAATGTGGCACCAACCGTGACAAGAGCTGGTCATAGTAGCGACCGACAGCTTCAATATAAGCAGGATCTGAGGAACGAAGCCTCATATCTTTGGTTAAAAGCCAAGCTGGTAAGCCACCGAATTCCCACTCCGCACAGATGAAGGGAGAGGGACGAACGATAGCGTAGAGACCCAAATCTTGTGCTGTCTGAAGAAATCGCTCCAAATCCAGAGCTCCTTCAAAGTGAAACTCACCCTCACGAGGCTCGTGTAAATTCCAGGCCACATAAGTCTCTACTGTATTAAAACCAAGAGCCTTCAAGTTATAGAGCGAATGATACCAATCTTCTGGAGGAACCCTAAAATAATGAATGGCGCCAGATAAAATCTTAAATGATTTTCCATCGAGATAAAAATCATCCCGTATCTCAAATCGTGTCATATTCTTACCTTCTGACAATAAAGTTTACGCTTTCATTTGTTGATATAGTAAATATATCTCAATATCTTACATTTGTCAATAGGTTTTCACAATTTTTTTCATTTTTCACTAAATTTTACACAAAAAACTTATAAAAATCTTGTAATCTATAGTCATAACAACATTTTAGCACCATGTATAAAAATGTAGGTTTTTCTATTTATTCCTATGTAAATTAACCTTATAGCCTATTATTCTAATTTTTTTATTCAAAAGGCTACTATTCTTTCCAGTTTTATGGTAAAATCTTTAACGGAGAAGGAAAATCGAGGTGAAAATATGGCAATTCCAAAGTATCAATATATTAAAGATGAGTTAAAGAACAAAATCATTTCTGGTCAATTTGCCAGTGGAGATAAATTCTACACTGAAGCTGAATTGATTGCAATGTATGATGTTAGTTCTATCACAGTTGTTCGCGCTTTAAACGACCTTGCCAAGGATGGCTATATTGTCCGTCAACAAGGAAAGGGTACATTCGTTTCACGCGCACGCAAACACAAACTCGTAGAGTTTTCAGATGTAGAAGTTTTTGAAACTAAAGATGATAAAGTTACCGTCCTTTCTATTGAGCGTGGAAATAAACTAAGCTACTTAGAAAAACTTGGACTACGCGGAGATCAGTTCTACTACAAGATTGAACGCGTTCGCGAAACAGGTGGTGTTGTGTACATCTACCATACATCTTACATCCCAGAACAATACATCAACGCAAATTATCCAAATCTTGAATATTATAGCTCTATCTATAACCGTTTCAAATTGGATTACCACATTCACATGAATGATGAACATTTTGAAGAAATCAATGAAATAGCATTTCCAACTCCAGAACATGCGGCTTCAATCCTCGGAGTCGATGAACAATTCCCAACCGTTTTACAAACCAAGACTACTAAACTAGAGTCTACTGGTCAAGTTCTCGCATACAGCGAAACATATAAACGCGCAGATTACTACAAAATCAAATTCATTTCATGTGACCGTGATCACTAAGAAGAAAGCCTAAGCCTTGCTTGGGCTTTTTCTATGCTTATTATACCATACCAAAAAGGTAGCGCTTACCTTTTATAGTAGATTCTATAGTTTGTAGAGTATTTTATAGAAATAGGGCTAAAAAATTTCTACTAAATATATATATGTTTCTTTTACAACCAATCTGAAATCTTAAGCTTAAATTTTATATTTTTTTATACTTATTATAGTTTTTTATCACCTCCTCTTGACTCTTATTAATATAAGAAATAAAATAAGGGTGTTGTTTTATGTAAACGCTATCAATATAAAATACAATCAGGAGGTTTTGCAATGAAACAAGAAAAACAACAACGTTTTTCCATTCGTAAATACGCTGTAGGAGCAGCTTCTGTTCTAATTGGATTTGCCTTCCAAGCACAGGCTGTTGCAGCCGATGGAGTTACTCCTACTACTACGGAAAACCAACCGACCATCCATACGGTTTCCGATTCCCCTCAACCATCCGAAAATCGGACTGAGGAAACACCTAAAGCAGAGCTTCAACCAGAAGCTCCAAAAACTGTAGAAACGGAAACTCCGACTACTGATACGGTAGCTAGTCTTCCAAAAACAGAAGAAAAACCACAAGAGGAAGTTAGTTCAACTCCTAGTGATAAAGAAGAAGTGGTAACTCCAACTTCTGCTGAAAAAGAAACTACCGATAAAAAGGCAGAGGAAACTAGCCCTAAAAAGGAAGTTCCGAAAGAGGCTAATTCTAAAGAGTCGGATACAGATAAGACTGATAAACCAGAAGCTGACAAGGATAAACCAGCTGAAAAAGATGCTAAGAAAGATGAACCGAAAGCAGAGGCTGACAAACTGGCAACAGAGGCAGGAAAGGAAGGTGCTGCAACTGAAAACGAAAAATTAGCTAAACGAAAAATCGTTTCAATTGATGCTGGACGTAAATATTTCTCACCTGAGCAGCTCAAAGAAATCATCGATAAAGCGAAAGAATATGGTTACACAGATCTTCATCTCTTGGTAGGGAACGATGGCCTCCGTTTCATGCTGGATGATATGTCTATGAAAGTGGGCGATAAAACCTACTCGAGTGATGATGTCAAACGCGCCATTGAAAATGGAACAAATGCTTATTACGATGATCCAAATGGTAACCATCTCACTGAAAGTCAGATGACAGATTTGATTAATTATGCCAAAGATAAAGGAATTGGAGTGATTCCAACTGTCAATAGTCCTGGACATATGGATGCTATTCTCCATGCTATGAAAGAACTTGGCATTGAAAATCCTAACTTTGATTATTTTGGTACAAAATCTGAACGAACTGTTGACTTAAATAATAAACAAGCAGTCGATTTCACAAAAACTCTGATTGACAAATACGCTAACTACTTCTCTAACAAATCTGAAATCTTCAATATTGGACTAGATGAATATGCCAATGATGCGACAGATGCTAAAGGTTGGAGTGTGCTTCAAGCTGATAAATATTATCCAAATGAAGGTTACCCTGAAAAAGGATATGAAAAATTCATCTCTTACGCTAATGACCTCGCTCGTATTGTAAAATCTCACGGTCTCAAACCAATGGCCTTTAACGACGGTATCTACTACAATAGCGACACAAGCTTTGGTAGTTTTGACAAAGACATCATCGTTTCTATGTGGACTGGTGGTTGGGGAGGCTACGACGTTGCTTCTTCTAAACTACTAGCTGAAAAAGGTCACCAAATCCTTAATACCAATGATGCTTGGTACTACGTTCTTGGACGAAACGCTGATGGCCAAGGTTGGTACAATCTCGATCAGGGGCTCAATGGTATTAAAAACACACCAATCACTTCTGTACCCAAAACAGAAGGAGCTGATGTCCCAATCATCGGTGGTATGGTAGCTGCTTGGGCCGATACCCCATCTGCACGTTATTCTCCATCTCGCCTCTTCAAACTCATGCGTCATTTTGCAAATGCCAACGCTGAATACTTTGGAGCCAACTACCAACCTGCAGAAAAAGCACTAGAAACTATACCAAAAGACTCTAACCGCTATACTGCTGAAAGTTTTGCTGCTGTAAAAGAAGCTGAAAAAGCCATCCGTTCGCTCGATAGCAATCTCAGCCGTGCTCAACAGGATACCATTAATCAGGCAATTGTTAACCTTCAAGAAGCTATCAAAAACTTAGTCTTTACACCAGAAGCTCAAAAAGAAGAAGATGCTAAACGCGAACTTGAAAAACTGAATAAGAATAAAGTCATTTCCATCGATGCAGGTCGCAAATACTTCTCTCTAGATCAACTTAAACGTATCGTAGATAAGGCTAGTGAACTCGGATATTCTGATGCCCATCTCCTTCTAGGAAATGATGGACTTCGCTTCCTACTCGATGATATGACTATTACTGCCAACGGAAAAACCTATGCTAGTGATGACGTTAAAAAAGCTATTATCGAAGGAACGAAAGCTTACTACGACGATCCAAATGGTACTGCATTGACACAGGCAGAAGTGACAGAGCTTGCTAAATACGCTAAGGAAAAAGGTATTGGTCTGATTCCAGCTATCAATAGTCCAGGACATATGGACGCTATGCTGGTTGCCATGGAAAAACTTGGCATCACAAATCCTCAAGCCAACTTTGATAAGGTTTCAAAAACAACCATGGACCTTGAAAATCAAGAAGCAGTTGGATTTACTAAAGCCCTTATCGGTAAGTACATGGATTACTTTGCTGATAAATCAAAGATTTTCAACTATGGTACTGACGAATACGCTAACGATGCGACCAACGCCCAAGGTTGGTACTACCTCAAATGGTATGGACTCTATAACAAGTTCGCAGATTATTCTAACAGCCTAGCTGCTATGGCCAAGGAAAGAGGGCTACAACCAATGGCCTTCAACGATGGTTTCTATTATGAAGACAAGGACGATGCTGAATTTGATAAAGATGTCCTGATTTCTTACTGGTCTAAAGGCTGGTGGGGTTACAACCTTGCTTCACCTCAATACCTAGCAAGTAAAGGTTATAAATTCTTGAATACCAACGGTGACTGGTACTATGTTTTAGGAAATCACAAACAAGATGAAGCTTATCCTCTTTCAAAGGCAATTGAAAATTCTGGAAAAGTTCCATTCAATCAACTAGCTTCTACCAAATATCCTGAAGTTGACCTTCCAACAGTTGGTAGTATGTTAGCTATATGGGCAGATAAACCAAGCGCTGAATACAAGGAAGAGGAAATCTTTGAACTCATGGCTGCCTTTGCAGACCACAACAAAGACTACTTCCGTGCTAATTATAATGCTCTCCGCGAAGAATTAGCTAAAATTCCTACAAACTTAGACGGATACAGCACAGAGAGCCTAGCTGCACTCAAGGCAGCAAAAGATGGACTGAACCTTAACCTCAACCGCAGCAAACAAGCTGAATTAGACGCACTAGTAGGTAAGCTCAAGGCCGCTCTTCAAGGCCTCAAACCAGCTGCAACTCATTCAGGAAGCCTAGATGAAAATGAACTAGCTGCTAACGTTGAAACCAAACCTGAACTAGTTGTGAAAACAGAAAGCATTCCGTTTAAAGTCATTCGAAAAGAAAATCCGAATCTCCCAGCAGGCCAAGAAAAAGTTGTCAAAGCTGGAGTTCTAGGTGAACGCACTTCTTACGTATCTGTTCTTACTGAAAATGGAAAGGCCAGCGAAACAGTTCTAGATAGTCAAGTAACCAAAGAACCTGTCGATCAAATTGTGGAATTCGGAGCACCAATTACACATGTCGGCGATGAGAATGGCCTTGCTCCAATCGCAGAAGAAAAACCTAGACTAGACATTCCTAAGGAAGAGCCTAGCCGAACAGAAACTCCTTTCAAAGTAGTTGTTGAAAGCGGGCCTAAGGCTGAATCTAACTCTGCTAACGGAATCACTCATCAATTAGCAGATGGTAAAAATAGTAAACCTGGATGGAAATTAATTGAAAGCAAATGGTATTACTATGATCATGCAGATAAAGTGAAGACCGGTTGGGTTAAAGACGGAGCATGGTACTACCTAGATGAGTCTGGTGTAATGAAAACTGGTTGGCAGAAAGTAAATGGTACATGGTATTATCTTGATAACTCAGGTGCTATGCAAACTGGTTGGATCGATCAAGGTGGATCATGGTACTATCTCAACGACTCAGGTGCCATGCAAACCGGCTGGGTCAACCAAGGAGATACATGGTATTATCTTGACAACTCAGGTACAATGAAAACTGGTTGGTTCCAAGTTGAAGATAAATGGTATTATTCATACCCTTCAGGAGCCTTAGCTGTCAACACAACAATTGATGGCTACGCTGTAAATGCCGACGGCGAATGGATTCAATAAGATAAAATGAAAGATTTATATCCAGAGACCTAATGAGAGCTGAGTATAAAACTCAATTTCAGAAGAAAAAGAAATAAATCTTTCCAAAATAAAATGCATATTACCAAGGTTCTCAACACCTGATAATATGCGTTTTTATGATTTTAAAGAGACTGGATACCCAGCCTCTTTTTTTAATTAATCACCAAGTCCTAGACGTTCAAAGATATCATCCACTCGTTTAGTGTAATAAACTGGGTTAAAGATTTCATCGATTTCTTCTTGAGTGAGGCGAGAAGTTACCTCTGGATCTGCTTCAAGAAGTGGTTTAAAGTCTACTTGATTGTCCCAAGAGTAGGCTGTTTTTGGTTGTACCAAGTCATAGGCTTGCTCACGGGTCATTCCTTTTTCAATCAAGGTCAACATAGCACGTTGACTGAAAATCAAACCAAAAGTCGAGTTCATGTTGCGGATCATGTTTTCTGGGAAGACTGTCAAATTCTTGACAATATTTCCAAAACGGTTGAGCATGTAGTCAATCAAAATAGTCGTATCTGGTGTAATGATGCGCTCAGCTGATGAGTGAGAGATATCACGTTCGTGCCAGAGAGCTACGTTCTCATAGGCAGTAATCATGTGACCACGGATAACACGCGCTAGACCTGTCATGTTCTCAGAACCGATAGGGTTGCGTTTGTGAGGCATTGCAGATGAACCTTTTTGCCCTTTAGCAAAGAATTCTTCCACTTCACGTTGTTCTGATTTTTGCAAACCACGAATCTCAGTCGCCATACGTTCGATAGAAGTCGCAATGCTAGCAAGAACTGCAAAGTACTCAGCGTGAAGGTCACGAGGAAGCACCTGTGTAGAGATTTCTTGGGCACGAATACCCAGTTTATCGCAGACATATTGCTCAACGAATGGTGGGATGTTGGCAAAGTTCCCAACCGCACCAGAAATCTTACCAGCTTCCACACCAGCAGCCGCATGCTCGAAACGCTCGATGTTGCGCTTCATTTCGCTGTACCAAGTCGCCAATTTCAGACCAAAGGTTGTAGGCTCAGCGTGCACACCGTGGGTACGCCCCATCATGATGGTAAACTTGTGCTCCTTAGCCTTATCAGCGATGATGTTGGTGAAGTTTTCAAGGTCACGACGGATGATGTCGTTGGCCTGCTTGTAAAGATAACCGTAGGCCGTATCCACCACGTCGGTAGAAGTCAAACCATAGTGGACCCACTTACGCTCTTCACCAAGCGTCTCAGAAACTGCACGCGTGAAAGCCACCACATCGTGACGCGTCTCCTGCTCAATCTCCAAAATACGGTCGATGTCAAAGTCCGCTTTTTCACGAATCAAAGCTACATCTTCCTTAGGGATTTCCCCCAACTCAGCCCATGCCTCGTCAGCCAAGATTTCCACCTCAAGCCAAGCACGGTATTTATTTTCTTCACTCCAAATATTCGCCATCTCAGGGCGAGAGTAACGGTCGATCATGTTGTTAATTTTTCCTTTCTTCTTAAACTGCTGGGAATAAGCTATCTAGGTAAAGCAAGATTTCTACTCAAACTCCTCTTTCCCAATAAACACAGATGGATAGTGTAGTAATTCATTGAGATCGGTATCCAATGGTAAATCATAAATTGCCAAATAGTTTTCAGGATATAGAGCAACTAGCTCTTCATATTTAGCCTTTACCTTTTCGTGATCACTACTAGCATACAAGACTTCAACGACTGCTCCAGTCTTATCCTTTTCAATAAATGCATTAACGATAATTTGTATCATAGACTTGTACTAAAAATCAATCCCTTTCCCAAATTCCTCCACCTCATCCGGCGCATCACTAAACAAAGTCACATGCCCCATCTTGCGGTTGTGCTTCGCTTCTATTTTACCATACATGTGGAGGTGGGCGCTTGGATTTTCTGTGACATATTTTTCAGCAGCCTCGACATGCTGGCCGAGAACATTGAGCATGACGGCTGGGGCATGTAGTTTGATGGCTGGCAATGGTGCTCCGAGAACACCTAGAATATGGGCATCAAACTGAGAGAAGTCACAGGCTTCGATTGAGTAGTGTCCTGAATTGTGTGGACGCGGGGCAATCTCGTTGACAATGATGTCATCAGCTGTCGCAAACATTTCCACACAAAGTGTTCCAGACAAGTTGAGTTGCTCAGCGATTCTCACTGCCATAGCTTTGGCCTTGTCTGCTAAACTCTCAGAAATGCGAGCTGGCACAATGGTCTTAGATAGAATGTTGTTACGGTGGACATTTTCCTGAACTGGGAAGACTGTCACATCCTTGCTATTTCCTGAGACGATAACAGAAATTTCAAGGTCAAAATTAACAAATTCTTCCAAGACACAGTCAGCTGAATCTGCTAGTTCATAGGCTTCTTCCAAGTCTGCTTCTGAGCGAATGACCTTTTGCCCATGCCCATCGTAGCCACCAGTCGCAGTCTTGAGGACATAGTTTTTGGACAGATCAATCTCCGCCAAGTCTTGGCTAGAATTCACAACCTTGTATGGTGCTACAGTGACTTGAGCCTTATTTGAGAGAAAGTCCTTTTCAAAAATCCGATTTTGGGAAATGCGAAGCAGGTCTGTCCCTTGAGGGAGTTGTCCATCCTTGATGACAGCATCCAAACCATCGGCGTCGACATTTTCAAATTCATAGGTAAGAACATCACAGCGCTCCGCCAACTGACGAAGAGCATCCACATCGTTATAAGGAGCCACGATGATTTCCGCCACGCGAGAGGCCGGGCAATCTGCAGCAGGATCCAGCGCGATAACCTTGTGGCCCATGTAGATAGCAGAAATGGCCATCATTTGACCCAGCTGGCCGCCACCGATAATTCCGATTGTTTTAGATGAGCTCATTTGTCGACTCCTCTGCGATTTTTCCTTGTTCTTCTGCAAAATCTGCCAAAGCTGTCGCGATAGCCTGATCTTCTGCTGAAAGGAGACGAAGGGCAAAGAGGGCAGCGTTTGTCGCTCCTGCTTCACCGATAGCCATTGTCGCAACAGGTACGCCACCCGGCATCTGTACGATAGAGTAAAGCGAGTCCACACCACTAAGGGCACGCGATTTTACGGGCACACCAATGACTGGAAGGGTTGTTTTAGCTGCGACCATCCCTGGCAAATGAGCTGCGCCACCTGCACCTGCGATGATGATCTTGATACCACGACTACGCGCTTCTTCGGCATGCTTGAACATGAGAGCAGGTGTGCGATGGGCAGAGACAACCTTCTTCTCGTAGGCTACACCGAAGCGGTCTAGGACTTCTGCTGTTTTTTTCATGGTTGCCCAGTCGGATTTTGAGCCCATGATGATGGAAATAATTGGTTTGGTCATGATTTTCCTTTTCTTTCCTTTCTTTTTTCAATCACCTTAGGTTGTGAGGGACGGCAGCAGCCACCAAAGGTGTCTCATGCCTAAATCGGAAGCCCAAGGTCTTCCAATTTCCCTGAACAATTGTATTGTCATTCAATCGTTCTTGCACAACAGCGGTGATTGTTCTATATTAGCTCGCTAACGCTCGCAAATCAAACGACTATTAACGTACTTGACGACTGCATCGCTTTTTCTTATACCTTTATCGAATAGCTTTACTTCCGATATCTTTTCGGTAAAAGAGGCCTTCTGTTTTTTGTTGGGCGAGTTCTTGGTAGATGGTGTCTTGAGTTTCTTTGACAGTATCTGCTGTGGTGACGAGCATATAGACACGTCCGCCGTTTGATAACAGTGCTCTGCTATTTTCCGCAAACTTAGCCCCTGCATAATAGGTGATAATGTCACCTTCTGTCTTGGCTGGTAACTTGACACCTTTTTCATAGTCTAGCGGATAACCGTTAGATGCGACAACCACACCCAGAGTCACACCCTTGTCCGTCCAGGTGATGTTTGGCTCCTTGCCATCGAGGATATCCGTAATATTTTGGGCAAAATCAGAGGTTAATCGAGGTAGAATAATCTGAGTTTCAGGATCTCCAAAGCGAGCATTAAACTCGATAACCTTAGGTCCATCAGCTGTCAAGATAAGCCCTGCGTAAAGAACTCCCAGATATGGACGCCCTTCTTGGATCATGCCCTCTAGGACTGGCTTGACAATAGTCTCCACTGCTGTGTCAATCACGCTCTGTGGCAAGTGTGGAACTGGCGCATAGGCACCCATACCACCCGTGTTAGGCCCTTTGTCGCCATCATAGGCACGTTTGTGGTCCTGAGCCGTTGGCATGATGTAGAACTTATCACCATTGACAAAGGCAAAAAGTGAAAATTCCTCTCCGTCGAGGAATTCCTCAATAACCACACGCGCACCTGAGTCCCCAAATTTATTGTCCAAAAGCATCTCATGAGTGGTTTCGACTGCTTGCTCAACCGTCTCCGCAACAACGACACCTTTCCCAAGCGCCAAGCCATCCGCCTTGACTACGATAGGCGCACCCTGCTTTTCGATATAGGCCTTGGCTTCCTCGAAATCTGAGAACGTGCCATAGGCTGCTGTCGGAACGCCGTATTTGACCATGATTTCCTTGGCAAAATCCTTGGACCACTCCAGCTCAGCTGCCAATCTTGTCGGACCAAAGGCTTTGAGACCAGTTGCATGGAAATCATCCACGATACCAGTCGCAAGGGCATCATCTGGACCAATAAAGGTCCAAGCAATATCGTTGGTTTTTGCAAACTCAATCAATTTAGAATGTTCGGAAATAGAGATATTTACCAACTCCAAACCATCCAGAGTCATCCCGTCATTCCCGGGAGCTACAAAGACTTTTTCAACGTCTTTTGACTCAAGCAACTTCTTAGCAATGGCATGTTCACGACCACCCGATCCGACAACTAACAGCTTCATCTCACAACCTCTTTTGCGAATTATTTACTAACATTATATCACAAACGTTCGTTTTAATCTTGTTTCACTCCACGTTTTTACGCAAAAAAAAAGGAAAGAAACTGTTTTCTTTCCTTTACATTCTTAATGTCTAAAATGTCTCACGCCTGTGAAGACCATGGTCAGGCCGTATTTATCCGCAGCTTCGATAGACTCTTGGTCACGGACAGATCCACCAGGCTGGATGATTGCTTTAATACCTGCTTTGGCGATTTCTTCCACGTTATCCGCAAATGGGAAGAAGGCATCGGAAGCGAGAACAGCACCATCAAGACGGTCTTTAGCTTGATCAATGGCGATACGAACAGAGGCCACACGATTAGTTTGACCTGGGCCAACGCCAAGTGTCATGTGGTCATTGGTCACGATAATACCGTTTGATTTGACGTACTTGATAGCCTTCCAAGCGAACTCAAGAGCTGTCGCTTCTGTCTCAGTTGGCTGGCGTTTGGTCACCACTTGCCAGTCAGCTGGGCTTTCTTTGACCACATCTTGATTTTGCACAAGAAGTCCACCGACAACACCTGTGTATTCCACTTCCACTTCGCTCGCTTCTTGAGCATCAAATGGCAAGGCAAGGATACGCAAGTTTTTCTTTTTATTGGTCAAAATAGCTAGCGCCTCATCCGTATAGCTTGGCGCGATGATGATTTCAAGGAAAACACCATGCATCTTTTCAGCTGTCGCAGCATCCACCTCACGGTTAAGAACAACGATACCACCAAAGATAGACACTGGGTCAGACTCATAAGCGTAGTCCCAAGCAGTCTCGATGTCATCAGCCTGACCGATTCCACATGGGTTCATGTGTTTGAGAGCCACAACGGTTGGACGGTCTTTGAAATCACGGATGATACGAATGGCAGCGTCAGCATCACGGATGTTATTGAATGATAATTCTTTCCCGTTAAGCTGTTTTGTTGAAGCAATGGAGTAATCAGTCGGCAAAGCTTTTTGATAGAAATCCGCATCTTGTTGAGGGTTTTCACCGTAACGCATAGCTTGTTTGAGGTCATAGGTCAAAGTGAGCTTTTCAGGTTTGCTTTCTCCGACTTGAGCTGTGAAATACTCTGCAATCAAGGCATCATAAGCTGCTGTGTGACGGAAAACCTTGGCCGCCAAACGTTGGCGAGTTTCATAAGTAGTTTCTCCATTTGCTGACAATTCGTCCAAAACCACAGCGTAGTCAGCAGGATCTACCACAACCGTTACACTGGCATGATTTTTAGCTGCAGAACGAAGCATAGATGGCCCACCGATATCGATATTCTCAACCGCATCTGCATAGGTCACGCCTGGCTTGAGAATCGTTTCCTTGAAAGGATAGAGATTAACTACTACAAGGTCGATGAGCTCGATTTGATTGTCCTTGGCTACTTCCAAGTGGCTATCGAGATCACGACGAGCCAAGAGCCCACCATGGATATTTGGATGAAGGGTCTTGACACGACCATCCATCATCTCTGGAAAACCAGTCACATCATCGATAGCAATGGTGTTCACCCCAGCATTATCAAGGGCAACCTTGGTCCCACCTGTTGAGATGATGTCCCAACCAAGTTTTTTGAGTTCTTGGGCAAATTCAACAATGCCCGCTTTGTCTGAGACGCTGATTAAGGCGCGTTTAGTCATGTTTGTTCCTTTCATTTTAAAACTCTCTACCTACGCATTTTTAGATTCATAAAGTATAGGAAGACGATTACCAAGACTCCCAAAATTACTGTCAGTAAAAATCTCCCCCAATAGGGAATCTCTGGGAAGAAAAAATTTACTAGTAAACGTAGAATGATTGCCAAGGTAATCAAGGCAAGTGTTTCCAACCATTTTTTCATTTAATTGTCCAACAATTCTCTAATAACTTCCGGATACAACTTGTACTCTGCCTCATGGATGCGAGCTTCAAAACTATCAATGGTATCATCAGCTAACCGTGGCACACGGACTTGTTTGATGATCTTACCAGTGTCCACACCAGAATCTACCCAGTGAATGGTCACACCAGACTGATCCACGTCAGCATTCCAAGCATCCTCAATTCCATGAGCTCCTGGAAATTCTGGCAGGTAGGCTGGATGGATATTGATGATTCGACCTTCATAAGCCGACAATAAAGTTGGCCCAACGATTTTCATGTATCCTGCTAGACAAACCAAGGCAATCTGGTGTTCTTCCAAGAGTTCGACAAGGGCCGCTTCATAGTCTGCCTTGCTCTCAAACTCCTTGAGTTCAAAAGCATAGGACAGAACGCCGAGCTTGTCTGCACGTTCGAGCACATAGGCATCACGATGATCTGAAAAGACAAACTCCACTGGAAATTGTTCGGCAATCACCTGAAAATTTGAGCCATTACCCGAGGCAAAAACTGCTATTTTTTTCATTTGATGATGACACTTTCGTTTTCTTTCTTGACGATACGACCAATTTCATAGACTGGTTCATCCAACAATTCCTTGACACGACTTACATTTTCAGGGCTAACTGCCAGCATAAGCCCCACACCCATATTGAAGATTTCAAACATTTCCTCATGTTTGATCTGACCGTATTTTTCAAGGGCTTTGAAAATTGGAAGCACGGGAACCTTGTCTTCTTCAATCTCAGCAGCCAAGTCAGCTGCAAACATACGAGGGACATTTTCGATAAAGCCACCACCAGTGATGTGGGCAATACCGTTGACTAACTCTTCCTTGATGAGTGGCAAAACAGCCTTGACATAGATACGAGTCGGCTCAAGAAGAACTTCCTTGAGTTGCTTGCCTTCCAATTCTGGCAAGACTTCCTCACCTGTGTAGTCGGTAAAAACACGACGCACGAGTGAGAAACCATTTGAGTGAATACCACTCGAAGCAAGCCCGAGAAGGACATCACCTTCAGCTACTTTTGAACCGTCTATGATTTGAGATTTTTCAGCTACGCCGACTGCAAAACCAGCCAAGTCGTAGTCATCTTCACCATACATACCAGGCATTTCAGCTGTTTCCCCACCGATGAGGGCAGCGCCTGCCTGCACACAACCTTCTGCCACACCAGCAACCACTTGTTCTAGCTTAGCTGGTTCATTCTTGCCAGTTGCGACGTAGTCAAGGAAATAGAGGGGCTCCGCACCTGCAGCAATGATATCATTGACACACATGGCCACACAGTCCTGACCGATGGTATCGTGCTTGTCGTACTTGATAGCCAGCATGAGTTTGGTTCCGACACCGTCAGTTCCTGAAATCAAGACAGGTTCTTTAACCCCAGTCTTTGAAAGGTCAAACATACCACCAAAGCCACCCAGAGCTCCCATGACACCTGCACGCTCCGTACGAGCCACGTGCTTTTTAATCCGTTCAACAACTTCATAACCCGCTTCAACATCCACACCAGATTGAGCGTACGCATTTTTATTTGCCATTTTATTTTTCCTTTTCTTTTTTTGGGAAAGACTGCGACGTATTTTTAGATAAACAATTATTTTATCTAAAAATACTAGTCAGGTCTCTAGCTTTTGTCCCATAGGAGAAAGCCTCTACTGACAAATGCTTTAGTTTTTAGTCAGTAGTGAGACGTGGGGCATAAGCATTTTTATATTCCTTTTCTTTAATGGAGGATCTATTGTCTATTTGTAAAAACTGGTCTTTTCTTCCAAACTTCGACGATAGTCTTCTTCATAGTCGTAGAGAGGTGTTGGGTAGTCACCGTCAAAGTAAGCGACACAGAGACCACCATTTGGCGCATCCGTTTCAATACCAATTGAATCAATCAACCCCTCAACAGAAAGATAAGTCAGACTGTCCGCCCCAATGATTTGACGCGTTTCTTCGACCGTATGATTAGCCGCAATCAGCTCCTGACGGGTCTGGATATCAATCCCGTAGAAGCACGGATAAGCTAGCGCTGGACTACCAATGGCAACGTGAACTTCAGTCGCACCTGCTTCTTTCAAGAGCTGAACGATCCGACGAGAGGTTGTTCCGCGTACAATAGAGTCATCAATCATAACCACACGCTTGCCTTTTACAACACCAGAAACAGCAGATAGTTTCATCCGCACCCCTTGCTCCCGCAATTCTTGAGTCGGTTGGATAAAGGTACGTTGGGTGTATTGGTTCTTGATGAGGCCCATTTCATTTGGTAGCCCGGACTCTTCCGCAAATCCCATAGCTGCGCTGAGAGAAGAATTAGGTACACCGACCACAATATCCGCCTCATGCTTGAATTCACGCGCCAATTGCGCACCCATACGTTTACGTGCCGTATGGACATTGACACCGTGGATATTAGAATCAGGGCGAGCAAAGTAGATATACTCCATAGAGCAAATCGCTAACTGAGTATCATCTGTATAGCTGTCATACTGGATACCCTTGTCATCAATGATCACAATCTCACCTGGCTTCAAATCACGAATCCACTCAGCACCAATGACTTCAAAAGCGCAGGTTTCAGAGGAAACAACCACCGCTCCATTGGCCATTTTCCCGATAGAAAGAGGACGGAAACCATTAGGATCAAGGGCAGCAATCAACTTGTCTTCAAATAGCAAGATATAGGCAAAACCACCTTTGACAAGACTGAGTGCTTCCTTTATTTTGCCCATCAGGCTAGGATTGTGACTGCGACGAATGAGGTGAGCCAAGATTTCCGAGTCCGAAGTCGCGCTGAAAATCGCGCCTCTTTGTTCCAATTCTTTCTTGAGGGAGGCTGCATTGGTCAGATTCCCATTATGAGCCAAGCCAAACTGCATATCATGAAAACGGAAGAGGAAGGGCTGGATATTATCTACAGAAGCTTCGCCAGCAGTCGCGTAACGCACGTGACCAATCGCACCAGTTCCTGTCAATTTATCCAAATTAGCAGGATTTCTGAAGACTTCTGATAAAAGTCCCATGTCACGATGGCGCTTCAGTTGTCCTTGATCATTGGAGAGAATTCCTGCCCCCTCTTGACCACGGTGCTGAAGACTGTGGAGTCCAAAATAGGTCAATTTAGCAGCATCTGGATGTCCCCAGATACCGAAAACACCACATTCTTCATTAAGAGATTTTACTTCGTATGTCATTTTATATACCTAATTTTTATTTGTGTAGCACCAAGAGCTAAATCTACATGACTTTTACATTACTGATATTGTCTACTGGAAAAACCACAAATCTTATTTTCCAGTGAAATATTTAACCGCTGACGCGAACAGGTGCTGGTCTTTATTTCCTGGGATGTTTTGGAAGAGACCGTCTTCATAACGTTCTGAATGACCCATCTTACCGATGATTTGACCGTTCTTGCTAGTAATTCCTTCGATGGCATTTACAGAACCATTCGGATTGTACTTAGAATCCATACTTGGTTTGCCGTCAAAGTCAACGTATTGGCTGAAAATTTGTCCATTGTCACGGAGCTCTGCAAATTCCTCAGCCGTCACGACAAACTTCCCTTCACCGTGCGAAACAGGAATAGCATGGATATCACCCACTTGCACACCAGCTAACCATGGCGAGTTGGTATTGGCAATCCGAGTTTCCACCATCTTGGCCACGTGCTGGTTGGCATCATTGTAGAAGAGGGTTGGGCTAGTACTAGTGGCTTCTTCAAAGTTACCATATGGAAGAAGACCTGATTTGACAAGAGCCTGGAATCCATTACAGATACCGATAATCAAGCCACCACGAGCGATAAAGCTATCAATCGCTACACGCACTTTTTCATTGAGCAGGATGTTGACGATAAACTTGGCTGAACCATCCGGCTCGTCCGCAGCCGAGAATCCACCTGCAAAGAAGAGAATGTTTGCCTTGCCTATATTGTCAACCATAGTTTCAACTGACTTGACAATGGCTTCTTCATTCAAGGTCACGAATGGCACCAAGTTAATTTCTGCACCTTCTTTTTCGAAGGCCTTAGCTGAATCATATTCTGAGTTGGTTCCTGGGAAGACTGGGATGTAAACCACAGGTTTTTCAACCTTTTCTTTTCCTTTGATGATTACATCAGAAGTTACAGCTGGAACTTCTTCCAGTTCTTTAGCTTGGGCAAATTCAGTTGGATAAACTTCTTCTAGTTTTCCTTGGAAGGCACTGTCAAGCTTGTGTCCATCTAGCTTCACACCGTTGACAAGGAGTGTAAAGTCTGCACTTGTTTGACCAATTTTCTCTACTCCAGCGATTTCTTCAGGAGATGTGAAGACAAATCCGCCTAATTGAGCTGTTAAAGCCGTTTCAAGTTCAGGCAGGCTTACTTCTGCACCGATATGGTTCCCAAAGGTAGCAAGGGCCAAGCTTTCAAGCACACCACCGTATTTGACAGCTGATGCAGATGTTACTTTGTGGCCAGCTTGAATAGCTTCAAACTGAGCAAAGTTAGACTTAATCAAGTCAAAATCAATCTCTGCAGAGAGGGCTTGACCTGGTATGTAATAGA
Organism: Streptococcus mitis; assembly: GCF_905187535.1. GTDB lineage: Bacteria > Bacillota > Bacilli > Lactobacillales > Streptococcaceae > Streptococcus > Streptococcus mitis_BS. The sequence goes on along the minus strand of NZ_CAJJIE010000005.1, from coordinate 41,430 downwards.
TGTTTTCACCAGCAGTCTTGAACTCTGGAGAGAGTACCTTACGGCTATCTGCCGTCGTCACTCCAAAGGCTACCAAGGTTGGTGGTACGGTCAATTCTTCAAAGGTCCCAGACATAGAGTCCTTACCACCGATAGATGGCAAGCCAAGTTGGATTTGTGCTTCGATAGAACCTAGAAGAGCTGCTACTGGCTGACCAAAACGCTCAGCTTGTTTGTCCATGCGCTCGAAATACTCTTGGTATGAGAAACGAGCCTTAGACCAGTTTGCACCAGCAGCAACCAAACGAGCAGTCGCTTCGATAACCGCATAGGCAGCACCGTGGTATGGAGACCATTCTGCCACATATGGATTGAATCCTTGAGCCATGACTGATGCAGTATGAGTCACACCGTGCTGAACTGGCAATTTTTGCACAGAAGCCTCAGTTGGTGTGAGTTGGTAACGACCACCAAGTGGGTGATTAACCGTTGAGCGTCCAACAGAGCAGTCAAAGATAGTCTGTAATCCTTTTTGACTCGCATGGTTGAGGTCAGATAGAACCGTAAGGGTATCTGCTTCAAGTGTGTCAGCAGATGTTTGACGTTCTTCTGGGAGTGTGACATCCTTGTCCACAACCTTAGCATCGACGACCACACGCACACCATTGGTGTCAAGGAAACGACGTTCCAAGTCGACAATGGTTTCACCATTCCAGTGCATGACTAGATTTGGTTTTTCAGTTACTGTCGCAACCACAACAGCATCAATATTCTCTTTGTTACATTCAGCAACGAAGGCATCTACATCCTCAGGACGAACTACCACAGCCATCCGTTCTTGAGATTCAGAGATAGCAATTTCTGTACCGTTCAAGCCTTGGTATTTAAGAGGAACCTTATTGAGGTCGATTTCAAGACCGTCTGCCAATTCACCGATGGCTACACAGACTCCACCTGCACCAAAGTCGTTGGATTTCTTGATGAGACGAGTGACAGCGCCATTGCGGAAAAGACGTTGAATCTTGCGTTCTTCGATGGCATTCCCCTTTTGAACCTCAGCTCCAGCTGTTTCAACCGATTCAACTGTTTGAATCTTAGAAGAACCTGTCGCACCACCAACACCATCACGTCCAGTCTTACCACCGAGCAGGATAATGACATCCCCCGCTTCCGGTTTTTCACGGACTACATTTTCCTTAGGAGCAGCACCGACAACGGCACCCAACTCCATACGCTTAGCAACGAAGCCTGGGTGGAAGTATTCACGAACATAGGTCGTCGCAAGCCCAATCTGATTACCATATGAAGAATAACCATGAGCCGCTGTTTTAGAAATGACTTGTTGTGGCAATTTCCCAGTACGCGTTTCCGAAATCGGTGCGGTAATATCTCCAGCACCCGAGATACGCATGGCTTGGTAAACATATGAGCGACCTGATAATGGGTCACGAATAGCACCACCGATACAAGTAGCAGCTCCACCAAATGGCTCAATTTCCGTTGGGTGGTTGTGAGTTTCATTTTTGAACATAAGGAGCCAAGGTTCCTTGACACCATCAACATCCACTTCAATTTCAACAGAGCAGGCATTGATTTCGTCTGACACCTCCATATCGTCCAAACGACCATTAGCACGCTCATAACGACCAAAAATAGTCGCCATATCCATCAAGGTTTGTGGCTTTTCAGACCGACCTAGTTCCTCACGCATGGCAATATACTTGTCATAGGTTGACTGCAATTGTTTTTGGAATTTAGAAGCTGAAAAATCAATGTTTTTCAACTCAGTCTCGAATGTTGTGTGACGGCAGTGGTCAGACCAATAAGTGTCCAAAACCTTGAGCTCTGTTTCCGTTGGCACGCGCCCGATTGACTTGAAATAGTCTTGAATAAAGAGCAAATCATCCACTTCCATAGCCATCCCTTGCTCGGTCTTGTAGCGGGCAAAGTCTTCTGCTGTATAGCTTTCAAAGAAAGTCAATTTGGGAATAGTCTTGTCTGACTCTGAAAATTCCTGCTTGGCAATCCCATTCGTGATGTCCTTGAAACGAGAATCAACTGGATTGAGCAAATAGTTCTTGACCGCTTCTAACTCAGTCGCATCAATATCTTTATTGACCAAGTAAAGTTGAGCGGTATTGACTGTTACATCACTCGAACTTCCCAGCAAAAGCAAGGCTTCCTGTGAAGAAGCTGCACGCTGATCAAATTGACCAGGCAGGCTTTCAATGGCAAAGAAAGCATAGTTGTCCAGATCCGCCTGCACAGTCGATTCGTCCAATACATGGTCTGTCACCTGCTCAGAGAAGATGTGTTTCTCTGCAGGTACAAACAAGTCCTCTGCCAAATCAAAGACATCATAAACCTGCACGATGCGAATACTTTTCAAAGTTGACAATCCCAAATTATGCTGGAGTTCTCTAACTAAACTCTCTGACTTGACCTGAAAATCAGCCTTTTTCTCAACAAAAATACGTTTATCCATCAATTCTTATTCCTTTATTTCAGCTCTTGCAATATTCCCAAACGACCTCTAGGTTGTTATTTCAACTCCTGCAACTTTTCCCAGACAATCTCGTAAACGTCTGTCAGTTCTCCCAATCCCCTACGGAGTGAAAAGGTCTGGGGGACCTTTTCAGCCTGAGTCCTTTTAGTTGAGAGACGAAGGTTTTCCGTTGCAAACAGATTATTTCAAACCTTGCAACTTCTCCCAGACAACTTCATAAACATCGGTTAATTCACCTAGTCCCCTACGGAAAACATCCTTGTCCATGTGGTTGCCATCTGCATCCCACAAACGGCAGTTATCTGGTGAAAATTCATCTGCTAAGATAATCTTGCCATCCTTGTCAAAACCGAACTCTAGCTTAAAGTCAATCAACTTAAGACCAATCTCAGCAAACCAAGCCTTCAAGAGTTCATTGATACGACGCGTTTCTTCCTTCAAGTAGGCAATCTGCTGATCATCCGCAATCTGTAGGAATTTCACATGCTCGTCATTGATAAATGGATCATCCAAATCATCATTTTTATAGTAAAATTCGACAATCGGAGTCTCCAAGACGATTCCTTCATCAACGCCAAAACGTTTTGAAAAAGAACCAGCCGTATAGTTGCGAAGCACGACTTCCAAAGGAATAATTTCAACCTTTTTATTGAGTTGTTCTGTATCTGAAAGTTTCTCCACAAAGTGAGTCGCCACACCAGCCGCATTTAATTTCTCAAAAATAAAAGATGAAATCTGATTATTCAACACTCCCTTACCCGCAATCTGCTCCTTCTTGACACCATTGAAAGCAGTCGCCTGGTCCTTGTAAGTTGAAATAATAAGATTTTCATCCTCAGTTGTATAGATATCTTTAGCTTTTCCCGAATAGATCAATTGTTTTGACATTTTAAAGTTCGCCTTTCGTATTACTTGAGCACATTCTACCATAAAAAACCTAAAATTACAAGAATTTAACCGAATAAATGACGTAGCAACCTTAGAAATCATAAAGAAAAAACTGCAAGAAGAATCTTTCTCACAGTTTTAAAATCATTTAACTCTAAAAACACGAACATTATTCTTTGTTCAAAAATTGATCCAAATAATAACGTAGGTAACTTTTCTTGCCCGTAATCATCTGCAGACGACCTTCCACCCCGTACCGAAGTTTTTCTGCCTGCTCAGCAGTCAGATCGGTTTCCGCTTCGATTTTAAAGAAATTCCCTTTCTCAGTCTTAGTAGCTGTCGCATCAATACTTGTAATCGTAGAATCCAAGAAAACTTGATTCTTGGTATCATGAGTCGTCGTATAACGAACAGAGTCCCCAATCTTGACTCTTGCTACATCTTTTGAACTAAGATAGGCTGTAAGTTTGGCTTTCCCTTCTTTTTCCAAGGACGGATAGAGTTGGGCTAGTAGGGCACCTTCTGCTACCATGGTAGAATCACTAGTCTCAGGATTAAGGTGAAGCACCCCATCCTCACTCGCCGTAATTTTCCCCTTATCTAGAAGATTTCCCTGCACCTTCTTGCCTGACTCTGCCTCCAAGATTTTCTGGGCTAGAAGGGTCAATTCCTGACCAACCTTAGCCAAGTGTTGGGATTGAAGAGACTCCAATTGACTGCTTAAGCCTGATGCGTAGGCTTGCTGGGTACCTGAACCTGCATACTGGACGCGGTAAGTAGCAAGACTAGATTCTAACTGAGAAAGCTGCGCTTCAACCTGCGCAACAGCCTGAGCCTTAGCTTGCGGATTTTCCTCCCCCTGAGACTTATAGGACTGGTAGAGAGAGTAAGCTAGATTCTGACTGGCCAAGGAAGCGCCTGTTTCAATAGCTGACTTAGCTGTCTGGTAATCGTGAATTTTAGCCTCTGTTTGGCTGATGAGGTTGCCGATTTCGGCTTGGGTTTGGCTAGCTGCTGCATTCTGGGACGCGATGGTCTCGTTTTGTTGCGATGTACTAGCCCTAAGACTGCCTGCTTGACTGATGTAGTCGCGAAAGGTGGCTTGGTAGCCAAACTTATCCTCCTCTGGAAAGTAATCCGTCCCTTCTTGCAGGCTCTTTTGCAAATACTCCAATTGCTTTTTTTGATCCTTGAGCATGTCCAACTGACTGGCATAAGCCTCCGCTTGAACACCTTCTGCCCCTTCCTGATATTGAACCAGAAGATCCCCTTTCTTAACCAGCTTATTTTCTTCCAAATGATTGACAAGAATGCGATTGTTGCTGGTTGACTGGATATTTGCAAGGATACGACTGGGCTCAACAGTAGCTCTAGTAGACAAACTCATCTCCTTCTCTGCCAAAGTTGCAAAGCCAAGCAAAAATACGAGCAGAAGGGACATGGGTACAATCACCCGACTGGAAAAATTATGGTAACGACGATTATAAAACTCCGCACTTTCTAAAAATTCTGGTTTCATCCTCTCCTCTTTCTAGCTATTCACCAAATGGGCGTAAAAACCACCTTGTGCAAGCAAAGCAGCATGCTTTCCTTCTTCGACAATCTTGCCCTGATCCAAGACAACAACCTTCTCTGTCCGCTCAGCAATGGTCAAACGGTGAGCAATGAAAATCAAGGTTTTATCTAAAGCCATGAGATTATCGACAATTCGCTTCTCTGTCAAAATATCCAAACTGCTGGTCGCCTCATCTAAAATCAAGACAGGTGCATCTGTCAAGAGAGCACGCGCCAGAGCGATTCTTTGACGTTGTCCACCTGAAATCCCTGCCCCATCCGAAGTCAATTCTGTCTGGTAATTCAGGGGCATGCGCTCGATATCTTCTCGAATCTCTGCCAACTCAACCGCCCGTAAGATATCTTCCTGAGTCGTCCCCTCCTTGGCTCCAAGGAGAAGATTTTCCAAAATCGTTCCGTTAAAGACATAGGGCTGTTGAGGCAGGTAGTTGATATACTGGCGCAAGGCTTTTTTATCAATCTGATTGAGATTGACACCACCCAGACTAATCTCTCCCTGACTTGGATCGTAAAAATTAACCATCATTTTAGCCAAAGTCGTCTTACCTGACCCTGAAATCCCCACAAAAGCCACCTTAGACCCTTGGGGAACGGTTAAATTGATGTCTGACAAGACGTCTCGACCATAGCCATACTTGTAGGAAACCTGTTTGAAGGTCATCTCTCCCTTCATCAAACTCAAATCCTCAACCGTTTTCTTCTCCTCAAACTCCGAAGCTACCAGATACACTTCATTTAGACGGTTATTAGCAACCTGCGCTGTTTGAAGCTTGGTTTGCAGGTTGATGATATTTTCCAGAGGATTTGTAAAGTAAACCAGTAAGGTATTATAGGTAATCAACTGCCCCAAACTCATCTTGCCATCCATGACCAGAACAGCTCCCATCCAGAGAATACCGACATTGAGCAAGAGATGGGCAACTTTTTTCAGAGCCTTTTGTTGACTCTCTGCCCGACTATAGGTAAAGGATTTTTTCAGATAATCCACAAATTCCTTGTCAATCTTTTGGTAACGCTGACTTTCACTGGTCAAAGACTTGATAGTCTCAATACCGTTGATGTCCTCGATGATAGAAGAAGACAGAACCGCATTGGCTTCCATGGTATCCCGATTCATCTTTTCAAACGGCTTCATAAAGGCAAAGATAATCACTGTATAGATAGGAAGTGCCAATAAGGTCATGAAAAAGAGATTGGTATTTTGTGAAAATAAAACAAGAGAAATAATGACAATCGTTGACACATCTAGGAAAATCGAAAGAATGGTCGAAGCCAGCGCGTCAATGATACTGTTAGCATCTGTAAAACGAGACACGATTTCCCCTGTTCTGCGTGTCGCAAAGAAAGACATAGGCAGGTGAAAAACATGCTTGATATAGGACAAAATCACATCAATCGACAAGCGTTGCCCCAAAACAAGCAAGAGATACTCCTGAGCGTAAGACAAGATCTGCTGGAGAATATAGACAATGACCAGCCCAATAGAAATAATCCCCAGCGTCGAACGCATCTGATCTGGCACATAGGTATCAATGATAGACTGCAGATAATAAGAACCCACAATGTTAATCAAGGTTACCAAGAGTGTTGCCAAAACGATATTGGCAATCAAGCCATGCTGCTTCACTAATATAGGGATAAAAGAGAGCAGGCCATTCTTTTGATCCTTATGAGGCTTGTAGTCTGGACTAGGTGCCATAAACAGAGTCACTCCCGTCCATTCTTCCGCAAAACGCTCACGTGGCAGTTTGGTCAATTTCACTCCAGGATCTGGATCAGCAATATGAATGCTATCCTTATCCTGCCCAGTTACCACATAGTAGTGGAGCAATTTCCCTTCCTTAAGCACATGGGCAACAAAAGGAAAGGTCAAATCTGGCAAGTCAAAGAGCGTCATATCCGCCTTAATAGCTCGCGTCTCAAAACCAATCTCCTCTGCCACCTTGACCAAGCCCAAAGCCGTCGTCCCATCCATGGTCGTCTTGGCCAATTCTCGTAAGTGAGCCAAAGAATAATAGCTACCATAGTAGCCAAAAACCATGGCTAATGAAGCTACACCGCAGTCCATCTGATCCACCTGCGGACGATAGTGACGTTTCCCAAATTTCATATTCTTCTCCTTTTTCCTAAACTCATCTGATAACAACTATCTTACCCCAAACACCAAACAAAAACTGGACTTCCTTCCCAAATGCGCCTATCTACCTCCCAAATGCACTTTTGGGATTAAAAAATAGGCAGAACAAATGCCCTACCTAAAATATATATTTATTTCTTTTTCTTCCTAATTCTTTTGTCAATCATATATAAAACGATAATCGAAAACAGCGGTGGTACAATATAACTCTTTTCACTCATTGTCAGCTGAAATCCCAGAATTGCTAGTATCTTAAAGATGAAAATATTCATCAAAAATAGAAAAATAAATACTAAAAAATATTTTAAAACCTTCTTCATTCCTTTTCTTCAACTTTCCTAATTTCTACGCCTATTTTATCAAAAATACATGTAAAACTCCAAATAAACAGCTCAACTACATTTTTTTGGCAAAAAATAGGCAGAACAAACGTCCTACCTACTAAAAATATGATATGAAAGGAAAGTGATGTTTTACTGACACCCTAGGCAAGCTTGGGACAAATAAATCATTGATAACAACATTTACGACATCCTATTTATTACTTCAATTTCTAATGTCCCTACTATTTCTAAGCCACCTTTGGTATGATCTATTCCTAGTCAGAATAGATAACACCGTTCTAAATTACGATTCATAGTTACTCCTTTTTTTTGATTCATTACTATAAGACACCTATTCCCTATAGAGCGTCTATTGCTTCAAATTTATCGATTATTTTTTTCTTTACTTCTGTATAAAAGAATGAAGGCCATCATAAATAATGCAACCGTGGGTATATTAAAATTATCAAACCAAGTAGGTAAAGATACTTTATTCATATCAGCTACTAATCTGATGATTATATAAGACATTGAACTAAGTAATACCATGATTTCAGGCAAAACTTTCAATACTGATTTAACGAATTTCATATTAAACTCCAATATGATGCATTCCTAACCATTTTCAGCGAAAACTAACAAGTCATTCTTAACCGCTCACTCTACTCGCTTTTTATTGACCTTATATCCTAGATAAAAGAGCCCAAATAAAACAGGGTAAATTTCTGGATAAAATAGGGTATTGATCGGATTTTTCAAAATCAAATACGTTGCGATGTAGATTATGAGCGATACGATAAAATACCCCTCAGCAAAACCTAATAAAAATGTTTTCATAATAGACTCCTATTTGTCTGACAAGAATGGCGGAAAAACTCTGCCCTTCACATGCACCAAATCCTTTTGATTCATGTTCTTCATTTATAGTTTTGATTATTTTTTGACAAATCTTTGCGAAAAATACCAAAATATGCTGAGAAAAGCAAACCAACCAAAGTCCATTGCCAATTAAAGGATACTAACGAACCTGTACGAATCACATGAAGCGCGACATTAAGAGTTATTCCCAAAAAAGGAAATATCGTGGCTAGTTTAGGTAACAATGTATTGAGATTAAGGTTGCGATTATTCATTATCTAACGCCCACGACGAGCCAAATCTGAACCAAATGTGTAACCAGCCCCAAATGCGCCAAATGCAATAGCACTTAGGCCAAATATAATCGAAATAGGTTCAATTCCTCCTTCAATTACTTGCAAATCTTTCTCATCAACTACTTGAAATTTATCCATTCTTTTCTCCTTTACTTCTATATAATAAAATGAATACCATTAAAAACAATGAAATTGTTGGTATATTAAAATCATCAAACCATGTAGGTAAGGGTAGCTTATTCACATCAGCTACCAACCTGATAATTGTATAAGATATTGAACTAAGTAATACCATAAGCTCAGGCCAAATCTTCAACATTAATTTAACAAATTTCATATATATCTACAAAATTATGGTCGATTAGCATAATATCCTGCAGCTATGCCTGCACCTGCTGAAGCTGTAGCAAGCGCAGCTACACCTCCAATTAATTTCCAACTAATAACTACACCACCAATAATAATTGGTGCAATTCCCCCATCCACATCCATCAACTCTTCTTCTGTAAGAGCTACAAAGTTCTGTTCCATTTTGTCAAAATTTGTCATCTTTTTTCTCCTCTTGTTCTATTTTTTCTAAATCTTATCCTCTAAAAAATGGAGTTCCAATAAATACACTACGTAACAATAGACCTGTAATTAAACCCCGTTGATAACTTTCCTTGCTACCACCCACCAGCAAAGCTAAGTCGCTTTCCTTTAATACTTCAATAGTACACTTATCATTCATTTCATTCATCGCTTATCCCCTAAAAACCTAAACCTCTACGAAATCCAACGTACCAATCTGCAAGGGTCTTCGTCCAATTTTCTCCACCTTGAATATCGGTCAATTCTTCCGAAGTCAGCTCAACAAATCCATAATAATGTTCTTTCATTATTTTATTCCTTTCTTTTTTCCCTCTCACTTATCTATTCGAAAAACAATCCGAAAATGAACAACTAAATTAAATTTTATTTAAAAAATAATTTAATGAACCACGGATACAAGATTGGTAGATACATAAACCAGGCTCCTTTCCTTTTCCTCTTACTTATCTATTCGAAAAAGAAGTCAAAAAAATAAGAATATCAGAAAATTTTCCGACATTCTTATTGATAATTTGATTCAAGTCTAACAGATATTAGACATTGAGATGTTTTTTAAGGGTTCTTCTGGCTGTTCGTGATACGGGGAAGTGCAGACCTTCTAACAGGGTCACTTCTGTCGCAGTCATCTCTTCAATGGCTTGTAAACTGACCAACGTATTGCGATTGGCATAGACAAAGTAATCTTTTTCAGCCTTGGCAGCAATATCCTTGAGACTGCCATAAATGGTCTTGATAGAATGATTGGCATAATAAACCTTGATACGGTGGGATTCCACTGAGGTTTCAAAGGCTAAAATCTCATGGTAGGGCAGAGTAAAGCCCCGTCTTCCCTCAAAACTATAGGTGAAGAGACGCATATTTTCCCTCTTGTCCACTGCCAGTACATAGTCCAGACAGCGTTCCAGCTGATGACGATAATCCTCCTCAGGCTGATCCTTGGAAATAAAATCCAAGGCAGACAAGTGGTAGCGAAAAGCTAGAGGCAAGGCCTCCGAATGCGTGGACACAAAGACAATGCTTGTAAAAGGATCCCGCTCCCGAACCTGTTGAGCAACCTGAAAGCCCCGTTCACGCTCTCCATCAATCTCTAAATCTAATAAATAGAGCTGGTAATGATCAAAATACTGAGAATACTTTTCAACATCTCCATAGTTTTTGGCAATATCAATTTCCAATCTTAAATTGCGAGAGCGACCAATATCTAGTAAAGTCTGCTCTATCCGTCCCTGCTGGACTCTATCATCTTCCAAAACTAAAATTCTCATTCCTCTCCCCCTCGTTTCTCATCCTTAAATGGCAATTCTAAATCTTGTCTAAAAGTCGTCTCTCCTAGTTGGGTATCTAAGTTTAAATCATAATGAAAAACCATGTCCTCCAAGGTCGCTAAGCCCAGTCCACTGTGGTTTCCCTTGGTAGAGTAACCCTTTTGACTGAGAATGCTGGGATTTAGCTCTTCTTTCTTACGAGTGTTTTCAATGATAAAACGGACACTCCTATCACTTGCCAACAAAGCAACCCGAATCTGCGAATTTTCAGCCTCACTGGCTGCTTCTAAAGCATTTGTCGTGAGGATAGAGAGAATACGAATAGCCTCCAACATCGGCAATGCCAGCTCTTCTACGACCCCCACCGTCTCCAAACTAAAATGAATTCCCTGATTATCTGCCACAATCATGGCTTTTGCCAAGGTATTACGAATGGCTATATCATGGATATTATGAAGATTAAAGGCCGTGTAATCCGCCTTCCTCAGCTTTTCATTGGTCTTTAGAAAAACATCTTGATAAATGGTAGAAACTTCTGCCATGTCTTGATTCGCTATGGCAGGCTCCATACTGGCGACAATTCCTGCAAAATCATGACGGAAACCTCGAACCTCATCATAGAGATGACCTAGCTTGTCCACCATTCCTTGCAAGGAACGATTTTCATCTTCCTGTCTCTGAATGGTTTGCTCATCACGATAAACCTGCTCCAGATGCTTGATGTAAAAAAGCCAAGAGAAAAAGAGAATGAAAATCAGGAGAGAAATGGTCGTATCAAATCGAATGTAGAAAGAACTATTTCTATTGGTCATAAACGAAGAGAATATCCTAAATCCAGTCAGAGGTAGGATAATGAAAAAACTCTTACGATAGTGGTTTTTGAAAGCATCTGAAAAAAATAAATCCAAATCCAAAGACCAACGCTTCATAATTTTACAACATAAAAATATTGATAATAAATCAAATATAGATATATATAGCGTCGAAAACTCATCTAAGAACAACCAATTCTCACCAGATAATACACGAAGCCAGATTGTCAAAAATAAATAGCGAATGCTTTGAAAGAAAAGAAAAAGATATAAGGAAAGAAAAAGAGCTTCCACTTTTCTCTTATGCAATACGAATAAAAAAATACAGTAAAAGAAGAGAAGAATTCCTATATGAAATAATTCTCCAAATGTTTGACGAGCAGAAAAACTAATTAAAAATACAAGGACCCAATAACGTTTTTTATAAAATTCTGGGGAAATTTGAGCGCCTAAAAAAATAGTAGGTACTATGGTTGAAACAACTACCAATAGTATATATATCACAGAAAATAAAAATTCTAAAATAATCATAGAATAAAACGACTCCTAATTTATTTAAGCAAAATAATATTTATCTCCCCGATACAACTCTCTAATTTTTCGTACTTTCTGAAAAACGATAAATCCACAAAAGGCTTTAGTTTCTTTTAAAATACAAGAAATCTAAAGCCTCTTGAAAATGATTTGCACGTTTTATTTTTTATATTCGTTGTGAAGATTGCTTATCTATTTATTTTACCACAAGAACCTTGTAATATTCATTCTTATTTGGTTGTGTAATCTTAATTTTTTGACCATAGAAACCATCGATTTCTTTATCACGATAATCTATAAATCTTGATGGCAAGCGTTTCATCTTAAGAACCTCACCAGATTGGTCTGCATATACAAGGAAATGATAGTGGGGTGTAGACATACCGTCATCAATCAATACAAAGTAACCTGTTTTAAGCTTACCTTGTCCATTATCTAAATGGTATAGTTTATTGTTATTGATGGTGAATTCAGTAGATGGAAGTCTAAGTCGTACACCTGGGTCTTCTAGATAAAGATCATTGCCAACTTTTTTGATTTCTGATCTAGTTGTCATCTCTGGAAGTGGTAATACTCTACGACCATCTGCTCCAAAGTAATATCGACCTGGTAGATTTTGGAAATTACGAATAACAGCTTTAGGATCAATTTCTTGTCCTTCTTCTTTATTATCTACTAAAGCTAAGATTGTATTTGAAACTTCATCCCCATATTTGTCGGAAAACTTCTTGATTTCAGGCTTGATATACCAAGTGTTTTTAGCCACGATAACATCAGTAAAGTTATTTCCGTCAAATTTTGCTTTAATCAGATATTCATATCCATCGCCTAAACGAACAATGTCATCCTTTTTATAAGGGCTATTTTTTAAAGTCAACATATAGCCATCCTTACCAATGATATAACTTTCCCCATCGCTTGCTGGAACAGCTCTATCTGCTACCATAGCACCTGATTTTTCAAAGTAAGACCATTGACCATTTGCAGTCGCCCATCCTGTTGCCATAGCGCCACTGTCTGCGAGTGAATACCATGTGGACCCTTCTTTGTACCAACCTGTGCGCATAGCACCACTATTTGCGAGTGAGTACCAGGTGTTACCTTCCTTGTACCAGCCAGTGCGCATAGCGCCACTATCTGCGAGTGAATACCAGGTGTTGCCATCTTTGAGCCAGCCTGTCTGCATTTTTCCAGAACCGTCAAAGTGGTACCAAGAGCCAGCATTTTGCACCCATTTGTTTTTAGCGAGGCTGCCATCTTGAGAAAGATTCCAGTCAGCACCATTTTTAACCCAAGTATCTGCAGCCTGTACTTGATTGATAGACAATAGTAGGCCAGCACCTGCAAGCAAACCAAGTGTAAGTAGTTTAGATTTTTTCATAGCCATTTCCTCCTTTATTGAATAGTTATAAAAAGATATTTTTCCATCATAAACATTCTACATAACTCCTAATAATCCTTAAGAGTCAACCAACACCTTCTTTCTATCATCATTGCCACCCCACACCTTTATGATATACTAAATATAAATATTTTCTTAAAACTTCTACTTTTGGAACATTTTTGGAGGCAAAAATATGCGGTGGGATATTGGTTCAGTTTATAAATACATTCGTAAGTCAAAAGGGATTACACAAAATGAGGTCTGTGGTGACTACATTACTCATTCTAACTTATCTAAGTTTGAAAATAATCATTCTACTCCTAGGTATGATACTATGGAGTTGCTTTTGAGGCAAATTGATATGAGTTTCGATGAATTTCATTATATTTGTCAACATTACCAAATGGATTCTCGTAAGAAATTATTTTCAGAATATTATCAAGTCATTTCTTCGCCTAATCTAGAAGAAATGAAGACACTGCTATCAAAATGTCAAATTTATCTAGATGAAGTGCAGAATGATATCCCAATAGAGCATGCTGTGAAAGAACTAACCATTTTTATAGAAGTGATTGAAAATCAGTTTTCCGATAAAGCCCAAGCCTTGGCTGAGGAGTTATGGAAAGAATTGGAAAAAAGAGATCAGTGGTTCCTCTCAGATTTACGATTGCTAGTGATGATCATTTTCCATTTCCCTATTGATTCACTAGAAATGCTACGTCAAAGACTTGTAAAATCTCTAAATAAATACACAGATTATCGTCCAATTCAAAGTATTCATTACTCCATTCTAGCCAATATGACACGAATGTACCTCGAAGCAGGGAAGAAAGATGACTGTCTATGCTTAATTCAAGAATGTCTTGATTTAGCAAAAATATTGAAACGATACGATTTATTGGGTGTAGCTCAAGTACGTCTGGGAATTGTTAATGAAGATCATACTATGATTAATAAAGGATTATCCTTACTCGAATCAACAGATGAAAGTCGATTACTAGAAGAAATGAAAAGAGAAGTTCGTGATTATTATCAAGCAGATTTTTTTGAAACAGAGACCAAACAGTAACTATTACTTTATGAATAAAAGCGAACATGACTTCCTAGTATACAAAGCTGTTCGCTTTTTCGTTTTACTCTGTCAGATAGTTTATTTCACAACAGAAACATTGCCTGTTGAACTGTCATATCTAACAGTTTCTCCATAAAAACCGGAAATTCCTTTTTCAATATAATCACGGAAATCATTAGGCAAAACTTTCATCTTCACGATTTCACCAGATTCATCTGCATAGCCCAAAATATGGTGATCTTTAGATAATAATCCGTCCATAAACATTATGAAATATCCAGTTACAAGTTTACCATTATAATCATTGACATCTCTTAGATAAAGTTTATTGTCATTAATTGTAAATCCAGATGAATCTAGACTAATAACTGGACTTGAGTTTTTAAGATAAAGTTCAGACCCAACTTTTTGAATAGGGAAGTGAGTAGTGAATTCTGGTAGATTCGCAACCTTACGTCCATCTGCTCCAAAGTAATACTTATTTGGTAAGTTTTGGAAATTCTTTATGACAGCTTTAGGATCAATTTCTTCCCCTGGTTTTTTATTATCAGTAATTGCATCTAAAGTATTTACTTTTATATCGCCAATCTTTTGATAAGAATAACGTTCAACAATAGGTTTGATATACCAGGCATTCTTTTCGATAACAACTCCATCTTTCTTATGATGAACAAGGTGATAGTCATAACCATCAGACAAAGTAACGATATCTGTAATAACTGTATCATCAAAAGGATCTTGTTCAACTTCACTTGGGAGTCTGGTTAACATATAACCATCCTTACCAATGACATAACTTTCCCCATCGCTTGCTGGAACAGCTCTATCTGCTACCATAGCACCTGATTTTTCAAAGTAAGACCATTGACCATTTGCAGTCGCCCATCCTGTTGCCATAGCGCCACTGTCTTTGAGGTAATACCATGTAGACCCTTCTTTGTACCAACCTGTACGCATGGCACCACTATCTGCTAGTGAGTACCAGGTGCTACCTTCCTTGTACCAGCCAGTACGCATAGCGCCACTGTCTGCGAGCGAATACCATGTGTTCCCATCTTTGAGCCAGCCTGTCTGCATTTTACCAGAACCGTCGAAGTGGTACCATGAGCCAGCATTTTGCACCCATTTATTTTTAGCGAGACTGCCATCTTGAGAAAGATTCCAGTCAGCACCATTTTTAACCCAAGTATCTGCAGCCTGTACTTGATTGATAGACAAAAGTAGACCAGCACCTGCAAGCAAACCAAGAGTGAGAAGTTTAGATTTTTTCATAGCCATTTCCTCCTAAAATAGATAAATCCAAAGCAAGAAAATCCAATAGAAACGAAGTCAAAAGAGATACCAGGTTCATAAACCTGAACAACAAGACCTCCTAACATTTCCACGAACATAAGATAGAGACTAGTTTATCAAAAGTACATAGCCATCACCTTCTCCCAACTATAAAATAAATCCTTTTTTATATCTACATTATAGTCCTGGAAAAAAAGAAAGTCAATTAAAATTGTGATTATATTAACATTTTTGTTCTAACGAAAATCAAGCTATCTCTTCTTTTGATCTTCATTTCTTATCTCCTTTTTGGAGATTGATTTTTCTGATTTCATTATATCCCTTATTTGTTTTCATATCTCTCCTGTCCCTAGAAAGACTAAATCTGTTCCTAAACGGTCATTGGAACCAAAGAAAAATTCCAAAGCAAATGCCTTGGAACTTCTTATCTTTATTTTGCTTGAATGATTTTAATCACATCGCCTACACTTTGGAGTTGGTCAATTTCCTCATCACTGATTTCGATGCTAAATTCATCTTCCAGTGTCAAGATAAACTCCATCAAGTCAACTGAGTCAGCATCCAAGTCGTCTTTCAGACTCAAGGATTCTGTCACGACAAAGTCCTCTCCCTGTCGCTCTTGGATAATAGTCACAATACGGTCAAAAATTTCTTTTTCTGTCATCTCTTTTATTCTCCTGAAAATTCACGCGCAGTCTGGGCAACTACGTCTGTTTCTAGCATGGTACGAATCTGGCGAATCGTACTATACACAGCCTTGGCATCGCTTGAGCCATGAGTCTTGACAACCGGTGCCTTGACACCAAACAAGACCGCTCCACCAACATCTGAATAGTTGAGCTGTTTTTTCAAACCTCTAAGGCTGTCCTTGAGAAGGAGGGCGCCTAATTTCGCTCGAAAACCACCACCTGTAATAGCTGTCTTGAGCAAGCCCATGATTCCCATTGCTGTCCCTTCAATGGATTTGAGCACAGCGTTTCCCGTGAAACCATCTGCCACAACAACATCCGCAACGCCATTCATCAAATCACGCGCTTCCACGTTTCCGATAAAGTTCAAACTTTCATCAGCCGCTAGTAATTCATAGGTTTCCTTGCGAAGCGGGTCGCCCTTACTACTCTCTGTTCCGTTATTGAGCAAACCAACACGTGGTTGCGCAATGCCACGGACATTTTTTGCATAGAAGGAACCCAGAACAGCGTATTGATGGAGGTGCTGAGCTGTATTTTCCGCATTGGCACCGAGGTCCAGCATGTCAAAACCTTTTCCATCTACAGTCGGCAAGGTCGACATAAGCCCAGGACGGTCGATGTTCTTGATACGACCCACGATGAAAAATCCTGCTGCCAACAAAGCACCTGTATTCCCAGCTGAGAGGACAGCGTCTGCTTCACCCTCTTTGACAGCCTTAGCTGCCAATACCATACTGGCATTTTTCTTCTTCCGAATAGCTCTCGTAGGTTCATCGTCTGAATCGATCTTTTCATCCGTATGGATAATGCTGACACGCTCTGTCGCTGTCAGATATTGCTTGATTTTACTTTCATCTCCGTAGAGTTGAACCTCAATATCTGAAAAGTCAGCCAGGGCTTGATTGACACCCTCAACGATGGCCTGAGGTGCATAATCGCCCCCCATGGCATCTACTGCGATTTTTTTCATTTGTTTTCCTCTTTTAGTAATTGTCCCCAGTCGGCCAGGGAATCAATAAATTTCTTTGATTTTAGGTGAATCCCAACGTACTCTTCGTAGAGCTGATCCATAAATTGGCGTAGCTCTTGCTTGATTTCAGGCTTGAGCGAAATGGTCTCCAAGGTCTCAAAATCAATAGCTTGAAATTGATTGAGCAGATAGGGGATATTGGGATTGAGATGGCAACGTCTCTCATCTTCCTGATAATGATCTGGACAGAGGCAGGCTCCATATTTGAAAGAAAAGTCAAAAGCCTGACCAACCCGATGGCAAAAGACACACTCATTAAAATTGAGGCTGATCCCAAATCGAGTCAAGATTTGAATTTCAAAAATATTAGTCAAAACCTGATAATCTAAGCCCGCTTCCATCAACTCCAAAGTCTTTTGCAAAAAAGCAAACAAGGGAGCATCCTGCTGATTGTCCTGCAAACTAGCATCTGCAAGAGCTGCTACGTAGGTCGCATAGGCCATGATAAAGAGATCACTATTAATCTTGGGAAAGGTCATGACCTCATGATAGTCCTCGATATAGCTAAGCCCGTCATCATTGATTCGCAAGAGAAATCGTGCCAGCACCAAGGGTTGAATAACAGGCGCCAGTTTGGACTGCCCAGCGTGTTTGACGAAAAACATGCGCTTGCCAGCCTGCTCCGTAAAAATCTTGACTAGCTTATCATCCTCACGAAAGTTACGATTGTAGAGCACCAAGCCTTGACTCGTGATAGACTGAATCATGCTTCTCTCATATACTCCTCAAGCCGTTTCATGGCTTCTTTGATCGTCTCCATGCTGGCTGCATAAGATAGGCGAACATAGCCTTCCCCGTAACGTCCAAAGGCGGCGCCAGGGATAAAGGCAACGGCCTTCTTCTGAGCAAAATCCTTCAGAAAAGCAAAGGAGTCTTGATTGTAGCCCGCTGGAATCTTAGCAAAGATATAGAAGGCACCGTCTGGTTTGATAATCTCAAAACCAAGAGCAGTCATTTTCTCAATAATATAATCTCGACGCTGGATGTATTCCTTCTTCATAGGCTCCGCATCGTTTTTACCAGCCGTCAAGGCTTCTACCGCAGCATGTTGGGCCATGGTATTTGCAGCAGTGACCAAGTACTGGTGGCTCTTAATCAACTGGGCTGTGAAAGCTGCAGGAGCAAAAATCAGACCCAAACGCCAACCTGTCATAGCATGCGATTTAGACAAACCATTGATAATAATAGCCTGGTCTCTCAACATGGTTCCCAAAGATACATGGGCTTCGCCTGTGTAGGTCAATTCTGAGTAAACCTCATCACAGACAACGAAAATCTCGTACTTGCGTAAAACAGCTGCCAAAGCTTCCAACTGCTCCCGACTGTAGGTAATTCCTGTCGGATTAGCTGGATAGTTGAGAATAACCGCCTTGAGCTTGTCACCCTGCTCCAAAATAGCTTTCTCTAGCATTTCTGGTGTCAAGACAAAACCATTTTCAGTTGTGTCAATCTCGACAATCTCTGCCCCAACTAGATTGACAATTGGTTCATAACCCGGATAAGCAGGAGCTGGCAAGAGCACCTTGTCTCCCTCTTCCAAAATAGCCGTCAAAGTAGCAGATAAAGCCTCTGTCGCCCCAATTGTAACCAAGATTTCATTTTCAGGAGCATAGTCCAGTTGGTACTTTTCCTTAACAAAGTCACTGGCTGCCTGACGTAGAGTCAGCAGGCCACTCATCCCTGTATAGTAGGATTGGTTCTGGTCAATCGCTCGCTTGGCCGCATCCTTGACATGATCTGGCGTTGTAAAATCAGGTTCCCCCAAGGTCAAACGCAAGACCCCAGGAATCTCCGAAATAGCCTGGTCAAACTGACGAATCAACGAAACTTGAATCTTATCTAACTGTTTATTAAAGCGCTTAGTTAAGTCCATAGATACCTCCTACTTTCAAAACGTATCTCTATTATACTACAAAAGCCCCCCGACCGCAAAAATACATGATAGAATAACGCTAGCATGACAAATTGAAGTATGTTAAAATGGATTTGTCGCAACTCCACTAACGAACTTAGTTTGGAGGTGAGTTTTTGCTAATCTTCGTTACAGTTATTCTAGCACCATTACTGATTACTATTACCGGTAATGTCATTTCTGAGTGGATAGTCAGAAAGTGGTTAGATAAGCGCGACAAAAAAATATAACCTGAGTTTAGTTTTAATGTAACTGGACAAAAAGAAATACCAGAGGTGGAGCTCTGGTATTTTTGTTTTTGCCAAGACTTCGTTACAGTTCTTGTAGGATTATTATTACATAATTAGCACTACTTGTCAAATAATTGTTATCTCCACTTTCTATTTTACTTTTCCTCTTTACAGGTCTATAATGGTAACAGATTCTATTTGGAGGTTTTTATGTCATTTCTATCAAAAAATGGAGCAGGCATCTTGGCCTGCCTTCTCATTTCCATTCTATCTTGGTACTTAGGAGGATTCTTCCCTGTTATTGGCGCGCCCGTTTTTGCCATTTTCATAGGCATGCTCCTACATCCCTTTCTCTCGTCCTATAAACAACTGGATGCTGGGTTGACCTTTAGTTCTAAAAAATTGCTCCAGTATGCCGTTATCTTGCTTGGTTTTGGTCTCAATATCTCGCAAGTCTTCGCAGTTGGGCAATCTTCACTCCCTGTCATCCTGTCCACTATCTCAATAGCTCTGATTATTGCCTACTTCTTCCAGCGCTTCTTTGCACTGGATACAAAACTGGCTACCTTGGTTGGAGTAGGTTCTTCTATCTGTGGGGGCTCTGCCATTGCGGCAACAGCGCCCGTTATCCATGCTAAGGAAAAGGAAGTAGCCCAAGCCATCTCCGTTATCTTTTTCTTCAATGTCTTGGCTGCGCTCATCTTTCCAACCCTCGGCACCTGGCTTCATCTATCCAATGACGGCTTCGCCCTCTTTGCAGGAACTGCAGTCAATGATACTTCCTCTGTAACCGCCACAGCTAGCGCCTGGGATAGTCTCTACCAGACCAATACCCTCGAGTCTGCAACCATTGTTAAACTCACACGTACTTTGGCCATTATCCCTATCACGCTCTTTCTATCCTACTGGCAAAGTCGCCAACAAGAAAACAAGCAAAGCCTACAACTGAAAAAAGTCTTCCCACTTTTTATCCTTTACTTTATCCTTGCCTCTCTCCTCACTACACTACTCACCTCTCTAGGTGTGTCCAGTAGTTTCTTTACCCCTCTCAAACAACTCTCTAAATTCCTTATTGTCATGGCCATGAGTGCTATCGGTCTCAAAACCAATTTAGTAGCTATGGTCAAATCCAGTGGAAAATCCATTATCCTCGGAGCCATCTGCTGGATTGCCATCATCCTCACCAGTCTTGGTATGCAGACCCTTATCGGCATTTTCTAACACTCTTCGAAAATCCCTTCAAACCACGTCAACGTCGCCTTTCCGTAGGTATGGTTACTGACTTCGTCAGTTCTATCCACAACCTCAAAACAGTGTTTTGAGCAGCCTGCGGCTAGTTTCCTCTTTGATTTTCATTGAGTATAACACAAAAGGTAGCCCACCAGCTACCTTTTTCTTATGCTTCCTCAACCAAGCGTGTATGTTCTCTCTTGATACAGCGATTCATCACGATGTCATCACATCCACCAGCACGCAAGATTTCTTCCGCTTCTAGACTTTCAAGTCCCAGCTGCGCCCAAAAAATCTTGGTATCAGCCTTGAGAAAATCACGCGCCACATCTGGCAAAAACTCACTGCGACGGTAAACATTGACAATATCTACAGGAAAAGGAATATCAGCAAGGCTGGCATAAGCCTTTTCACCCAAGATTTCACCACCTGCCGCCTTGGGATTGACTGGGATGATTTTATAACCCCGAGCCTGCATTTCCTTGGTCACTCGATTGCTAGTTGTTTCCTCACGGTCTGACAAACCCACCACAGCAAGAGTTTTACTCGTTGCTAGATACTGACGAATCACACCATCACTTGGATTGATAAATTCTTGACTCATAGAAATCCTCCTTTTTCATCAGTATAGCACATTTTGAAAAGGCTTGCAGAATTCTACTACAAAAAAGGAGGACTAGCCCCCTTTTTATTTAGCCTCGTACCAGGTTGCCCCTTCATTTTCATCTGCGATAAGGGGAACACTGAGTTGAATGGCTTCTTCCATGGTTTGTTTCACCAATTTTTTCATCTCTGCCAGTTCAGATTTAGGAACTTCAAGGACGATTTCATCGTGCACTTGTAAAAGCATCTTAGTCTGATAACCACCTGCAACCAAGGCTTTATCCAGCTGAATCATGGCAATCTTGAGAATATCTGCCGCCGAACCCTGGATAGGCGAGTTGATGGCAGTTCGCTCTGCAAAACCACGAATATTAAAGTTGCGCGAATTGATATCTGGCAACTCACGACGACGTTTGAAGAGAGTCTCTACATAGCCCTTATCACGCGCCTCACGCACCACTTCATCCATGTAGTTTTTAATACCTGGGAAACGTTCAAAGTAGGTATCAATGTAGGCCTTGGCCTCCTTACGGCTGATGCCCAAATTATTAGACAAACCAAAGTCTGAAATCCCGTAAACCACTCCAAAGTTAACGGCCTTGGCATTGCGACGATCGTTTGCAGTCACATCCTCAGGACGCTCAATGCCAAAGACCCGCATGGCTGTCGAGGTATGGATATCTGCCCCCTCTTGGAAAGCCTT
Source organism: Streptococcus mitis (assembly GCF_905187535.1). Taxonomy (GTDB): domain Bacteria; phylum Bacillota; class Bacilli; order Lactobacillales; family Streptococcaceae; genus Streptococcus; species Streptococcus mitis_BS. Next base: position 19,517 of record NZ_CAJJIE010000005.1, on the reverse strand, counting down.
AATCAAGTGCTCGTCTTTAGAAATATGCGCTAAAACACGCAATTCAATCTGCGAATAGTCCGAGCTGAGAAGGACACTATCCTCCCACTCAGGCACAAAAGCCTTCCGAATGAGACGCCCTTGCTCCAAACGCACAGGAATATTTTGCAAGTTTGGATCCACACTAGACAAACGCCCAGTCTGGGTCAAATCCTGCACATAGCGAGTATGAATCTTGCCATCAGCCAAAATCCAGTCCTGCAAGCCAATCACATAAGTCGATTGAATCTTGGCAATCTGACGGTAGTCGAGAATTTTCTTAACAATCGGTGCAATAGGAGCTAGACGCTCTAACACATCCACCGCTGTCGAGTAACCTGTCTTGGTTTTCTTAGTGTATTCTAGAGGAAGTCCCAATTTTTCAAAGAGAAGCACGCCCAACTGCTTAGGCGAGTTGATATTAAACTCCTCACCAGCCAGTTCATAAATCTCCTGAGTCAGTTTTTCAATGACAAGCTCATTTTCAGCCTGCATCTCAAGCAAGGTCTCTTTCTTGACCGTTATCCCAGCAATTTCCATCTTGGCAAGTACAAAGGCCAGAGGTTGCTCCATATCATAAAGAAGCTCTAATTGCCCATTTTCGCTGAGTTTTTCAAGCAAAACAGGCTCTGTTTCGACCAAAACAGCAAGCTTACGAGCCAAGTGCTCCAAGAATTTCTCACATTCAGGAAGGGCCTTCTTGACACCCTTACCGTAGAAGGTCTCATCATCAACCAAGTAAGTCTGACCATAAAGACTAGCGATGGTCGCAATTTCATTGTCCTCCACAGTCGAAAGGAGGTATTTAGCCAAGCGACTATCAAAGGCAGGAGCCTGCAAATCCACATCAAAACGATGTAAGAGAACTTTGGCCTTTTTAAAATCATAAACTCTCAGAGGTGTTTTTTCTAGAAAATCCTTGAAAATAGGCTCTTGCAAAAGTTCAAGCTTGTCTGTAGCATAGAGCTTATCGCCACAAGACCAGGCAAAACCAACCAAATCATCCGTATGGTAATTCTCACCAAAAAGCTCAAAATGGAAGATAGACTCTTCACTCAGCATATCTTGACTGATTTGGTCAACAATAGTGAAATCCAAGCTCTCAGCCACATCAGCTGACGACACATTTAAAGCCTGCTTGAGCTGTTTGAAGCCCATCTCATCGTAGAATTTCCCGAGATTTTCAACATCTGGACCACTATAGACCAAATCCTCCAAACCAATCTCAATCGGTGCCTTGGTATCAATGGTCGCCAGTGTTTTTGACAAAAAGGCCTGTTCCTTATCATTGATGAGATTTTCCTTCATCTTAGAAGCCTTCATCCCATCGATATTCTCATAAATTCCCTCAAGCGAGCCATGCTCCAGCAAGAGCTTGATACCCGTCTTTTCACCGATTTTAGTCACCCCAGGGATATTATCCGACTTATCACCCATGAGCGCCTTGAGATCGATAAACTGAATCGGTGTAATACCCATCTTTTCCATAAGATATTCTGGCGTAAAGGCCTCAAACTCAGCCACACCTTTCTTGGAAATTTCAACCACCGTATGCTCATCCGTCAGCTGAATCAAATCCTTGTCCCCACTGACAATGGTAATATCAAAACCATCTTGCTCAGCTAATTTATCTAGTGTCCCAATAATGTCATCCGCCTCATACTGAGCCAACTCATAGTGACGAATCCCCATATGATCCAGCAACTCACGAATGAAGGGAAATTGCTCACGAAACTCATCCGGAGTCTTAGCCCGGCCACCCTTATAGTCCGCATACATCTCGGTACGGAAGGTCGTCTTTCCTGCATCAAAAGCAACCAAAATATGACTAGGCTCAATCCTCTCCAACAAATGGCTCAACATCAACTGAAAGCCATAAATCGCATTGGTATGCAAACCAGCCGCATTCTTAAAACGGTCCAACTGCTGATAGAGCGCAAAGAACGCCCGAAAAGCAACAGAAGACCCATCAATCAATAATAATTTTTTCTTATCCATACACCCATTATAAAGGAAAGCAGGGAAAAATACCATTGGAAAGAGCTAGAGCAAGTATTTTTCATCCTTTTTCCGAATAAATAGATAGAGCTAGAGAATCCAGTAAACCTAGATTTGAAAATGTGCTATAATGAAAGGAGAAAGAATATGGCATTACGCCATCCGGGCATCAGCCCGACCAATGACTTGGTTGCTAAGAAAATCTTTAGCAACCCAGAAATCACTTGTTCAATTTATTCGCGATATGCTGGACTTGCCAGCAAAAAATGTGACCATTTTGGAGGGAAGCAATATTCACGTATTACCCTCCATGCCTTATTCAGCGCAGGATTTCTATACCAGTATAGATGTCTTGGCGGAGTTGGATAATGGCACTCAAGTAATCATTGAAATCCAAGTTCATCATCAGAATTTTTTCATTAATCGTTTGTGGGCTTACCTGTGCAGTCAGGTCAATCAAAACCTTGAAAAAATTCGTCAGCAAGAGGGCAATACTCACCAGAGTTACAAACACATCGCACCAGTATATGCTATCGCTATTGTGGACAGCAACTACTTCTCAGATGATTTGGCTTTTCATAGTTTTAGTATGCGCGAGGACACGACAGGTGAGATTTTAACAATCACAAACAACGGTCAAGAAAACCATCTGGTTAAGATGGCGTTCTTAGAACTAAAAAAATACAGAGAAACCAGCAAAGATAAGGTTCGCAAACCGTGGTTGGAGTTTTTTGGCAATAAGCCCTTTACCCAACAACCCGAGCGAGCTATCAGCCAAGCAGACCAACTGCTGGACTATAAGAGCTGGTCTGAGGAGGACAGGAAAATGTTTAGTCAACTACGTATGCGAGAAGAACAAGCCTTGTTAGCACAGGACTATGCCTTGGAACAAGCTGAAGAAAGAGGATTAGAGCGTGGTCTTGAACAGGGACTGGAGCGTGGGAAAATATTTACCTTTCTTGATTTAGTACGTCAACATGTTTTAACTTCCGAATTTGCGAGTGAACAATTAGGCATGACCGTCGCTGAGTTTGAGGCGCTGTTGTAAGACTATCACCAATGCTGGTTAAGATGGCATTCTTGGAATTAAAAAAATACAAAGAAACCAGCAAAGATAGCATTCGCAAACCGTGGTTAGAGTTTTTCGGCAACAAGCCCTTTACCCAACAACTCGAGCGAGCTATCAGCCAAGCAGACCAACTGCTGGACTATAAGAGCTGGTCTGAGGAGGACAGGAAAATGTTTAGTCAACTACGTATGCGAGAAGAACAAGCCTTGTTAGCACAGGACTATGCCTTGGAACAAGCTGAAGAAAAAGGCTTAGAGCGTGGAAAAGTTAAAGGAAGGGAAGAAGGGAAACTTTTTGCCTTCTTAGACATGGTACGTCAACATGCTTTAACTTCCGAATTTGCTAGTGAACAATTAGGAATGACAGTAGCTGAGTTTGAGGCCTTATTGTAAGTTTATAGAGCAACATAAAAGTGAACAAAACTAAAATGTCGTTTTGTTCACTTTTTTCTTCTTTCAATAGAACTCTCCCTATAGTCCATATCACAAAAAGAGAAGGTCATAATCCTTCTCTTTTATATCTTCAACTAATTAGTTTTTGCGTTTCACAAATGGAAGAGCACCAAGGAGCAATCCAAGGAATCCTAATGATGCAATTGCAACATTATCTTTACCACCAGTGTTAGGAAGTTCTTTCTTATCATCTGCTTTTGCAGCTGGGGCTTGATAAGTATTATCTTTGTTAGTACCTGCTACAGTTGGTGCAACCGCAGGAGTTGATGGTGTCTCAGCTGTTGGCATAGCTGGAGCATCCGTTCTAGGAGTTGTTGGTGTAGCTGAGGCATCTGTTCCAGGTGCAGCTGGTGTAGTTGGTACAAGTGCAGGTTCATTTACAGCTGTAGCATTAGAATTTTCACGCGGTGGATTCCCAGGTGTCACCGCTGGTGTACCATGTGTCGCTGGAATGTTTAATTTTTGGTAGTAATGTTTAGTTACGTTACCATCTTTAACTGTTCTAACAAATTTATAACCTTTAATTTCTTTTGGTTTACTTTCTCCAACTTCCCCTTCTTCTATTGCTTCAGCATTAGGATTTCCTAAATCTGCAATATCAAAATGCCCTGTCAATGGTTCATTAAATTCTGGTACTTCATTTACTGCAGGAAGATTCTTAGTTAAAATATCAAACGCATCTTCTAAATCTGATAAACGATCTTTTAATCCATCTTTATAGTAATCTTCAACACCTTCATTTTCTTCACTGTCTTTAATTTGCTCTTTTACTTTAGCAATTTCGTCTAAGATTTTTTTGATTTCCGGATTGTTTGCACCAAATTCAGGAAGTTCGGGTTGCACAAGAGCATCACCATTTGAAGATTCTGGTTTTGTTGTTTTAGGAGCTTCACCTTCTGGTTTAGCTGGCTCAGTTGGAGGTGTTGTATCATTCACTCCGCCGTTGAATTCAGGATTATTAGGTTGAGTAGGAGCATTATCATCATTTACACCACCATTAAACTCTGGAGTTGCTGGTGTTGTAGGCGCTTCTTCATCGTTCACTCCGCCTGCGAATTCAGGTTTTTCTTCAGCTGTAGGGGCGTCAGCAGGATTTACCCCACCATTGAATTCTGGAGCATTAGGAACCGTTGGAACCTCATCCGCTTCCTTAGCAGGCTCAGTAGTTGCTTCATCATCATTTACTCCACCTGCGAAGTCTTTTGGTGCTTCACCTTTAGGAACTTCTTTTAAGTTTTCGATATAACCTAAAGTTGCATTGTAATCATCAGTTAGTTCATCGATTGCATCTTTGTAAGCTTTCACTACTTCGTTAACTTCGTCGAATTTAGCTTGAGCTTCATCTGCAGCAGTTTTAGCAGAAGCAACAGCAGCTTCTAATCTAGTTACAGCATCTTGTAATCCATCTTGGATAGATTGTTCAGCATTGTTTTTCTTAGCTGTTGCAAGTGCAGTTTTAGCTTTTTCTAAAGTTTCTTTTTGTTTATCTAATGCAGCTTTTTTTTCTTCTACAGCTTTAGCTTTTTCAGTAGCATCAGCCTTGTCTTTATCAGCTACTTTAGTTAATTTTTCAATTTTTTCAGCGATATCATCAGCGATGTCTTGAAGTTTTTTAACGATTGGTTTAGAAGCTTCTTTGTTGTAAGCAGCGTCTAATTTTTCTTTATCAGCAGCTGGAAGCTCAGATAAAGGTTTACCTTCTTGTTTTGTAGCACCGATTTCGTCTGCTTGAGGATTTTGATCTTTAGTAGCTTCAGCAGTCGTATTTTGATCTTCTAATTCTTTAGCAGCTTGTGTAGCAGTGATAACACCATCTTGGATAGCTTTTAGTAAAGCGTCTTTACCAATTGCAGCTTTAGCTTCTTCGATAGCTTTAGCTTTGTCAGTGATTTTAGCATTTTTGTTAATTTCAGCTTCTGCATCTTTTTCAAGTTGCTCTAAAGCAGCTTGAAGAGCTTCTAAGTTATCTTTTTCTTCTTTTTTAAGTTCTTCAACTTTAGCTTTAGCTTTTTCAGCCTCTTCTTTAGCTTTAGCTAATTCAGCTTCAGCGTCAGCTTTTGCTTTATCAGCTTCTTCTTTTTTAGTTTGTGCAGCTTTTACATCAGCAGCTTCTTTATCTGCTTTAGCTGTAGCTTCTTCAACTTTTTTAGCTTCTTCAGCAACTTTTTTCTCTAATTCAGCAACTTTTTTGTCAGCTTCATCTTTTGCTTCAGCAGCTTTTTCAGCTTCTGTTTTTTCTGCTGGTTTAGCTGGTTCTTCTTCTACTGGTTTTGCTGGCTCGTTAGCTTCTTTTTCTTTAGCAGCCTTCACTTCATCAAGAGTTTTGTTGTACTCATCAGTAAGTTTGTTTAGTTCATCAGCAACAGCTTTAGTATCCGAAGCAGCTTGATCAAATGCATTTTGTGCAGCATCACGCTCTTTTTCAATCGCCTTAACAGCTTTATCTAATGAAGAAACAATATCAGAATCAGAGCCGTTATCTGTAGCTGATTTAAGAGCTTCTTTAGCTTCTTTTAATGTATCTTCTTGTTTTTTTAGAGTTTCAGCTTTTTTATCTTCTTCAGCTTTTAATGCATCAGCTTCTTCTTTAAGCGTATCAACTTTTTCACCTAAGTCATCAGCTTTGTCTTGTAATTTTTCAGATGCAGGACGAGCAGCATCAGCTTTTTCAGCTTTGTCAATTCCAGCTTTAATGTTTTCTGGTAATTGATCTTTAGATTTAGCTTCTTCAGCTGGAGTTGTTGCAACGTTAGCTTCATTAGCTTGGTCTTTATTTCTTAATTTTTTCTCAGTTTCTTTATTAGCTTCAGCTTTTTCATTATCATCTGCTAATTCTTTAAGAATATCCCCAGCTTTTAATTCACCAGATTCAACAGCCTTCAACAATTCCTCTCTTGCTTTTTTGTCGAGTAATTCGTTATCATCAGGTAATTGTTTTAAAGCCTCGGTTAATGCTTCTTTAGAATCAGCTTCTTCTTTCTTAGCGTCTTCTTCTTTCTTCGCTTCTTCTTTAGCTTTAGCATCTGCTTCTGCTGCTTTTGTTTTTGCTGCAGCTAATTCTTCGTCAGCTGCAGTTTTAGCTTTTTCAGCTTCAGTTTTTGCAGCTTCAGCTTCAGTAGCTTCTTTTTTCTCAGTTTCAAGTTTTGTATCAGCTTCTTTAGCTGCTGCAGTCGTTGTATCTACTTTAGCTTGAGCTTCAGTAACCTTTCCTTCAGCTTTTTTAGCTTCATCTTCAGCTTTTTTAATTTCTGGACTTGTAACTTCTGATTTAGAAGTGTCAGTAGCTCCAGTTTCTGCTGGCTGAGTAGCCGCTGGTTGCTCTGTTGTCTCAGAATTTCCAGCAGGGTTAGTTGTGCTATTTGAATTAGTTGCTGATGTATCTGTTGTGCCAGCTGGTTGAGCTGAAGCAGTAGTTGCATTATCCTCTGCAGCTTTCACGACTGATGGTTGAGATGCCGCAAATGCTGCTCCCAATACAGCCACACTAGCCAAGCTAGTTAAAATCATTTTCTTTTTATCCATTTTTGAAACCCCTTTTTTAGAATCATATTTAGATTTATTATAACGCTTTCTAAAAATATAATCAAGTAATAGGTTATTTTATTTGTACAATTATATACTTATGTTAATTTTCAAATACACCTCTCATAATAGAAAAAAGAAAGCCTATTTTATAAACTTTCTTTTTGTTTTCTTTTAATTATTTACATTTTCTATGGTAAATTTTACACTTTTAAACCCACTCACCGTTGGCATTTACTGTGTAACCATTGATTGTAGTGCTGACAGCAAGAGCTCCTGAACTATAAGCATAGTACCATTTATCACCTACTTGGAACCAACCAGTTACCATAGCACCTGAGCCTTTAAGGTAATACCATGTACCACCAACTTTAGCCCAGCCAGTCTTCATAGCACCTGAGCCATCAAGATAATACCATGTACCACCTTGTTTCAACCAGCCGGTTTGCATAGCACCTGAGCCATCAAGATAATACCATGTATCATTTTCTTTTATCCATCTAGTACTCATCTTACCTAAACCATCAAAATGGTACCAACTACCATTTATAAATTTCCAGCCAGTTTGCATGGCACCTAAATCATTGAGATAGTACCAATTGCCATCAACTTGTTTCCAACCAGTTCTCATCACACCTGTTTCATCCAAGTAATACCATGAACCATCTTTCAGCCAACCCGTCTTCATTCCATCTTCTTTAGAGAAATAATACCAGTCACCGTCAATTTTCTTCCATCCAACTGATCGGTTCCCTTCATTATCAATAAAGAATTTTTTACCATCAATCACAACAATATTGGGTGTCAGAACACCATCTTTTAGATAATATGTTTTTTCATCTATTTTGATAAATCCAGTTTTCTTCTCACCATTTTCAACGAAATAATAGGTCTTATCAGCAACTTTTACCAATCCTAACTGTTTGAATCCATCTTTTTCATTCAGATAGTATTGTTTATCCCCTAAGGTTAGTAAGCCTTTTTTCATTACTCCATCAGTTTCAAAGTAGTATGTCTTACCATTAATCTTTTGCCAACCAGTAACTTTTTTGCCATCCTTAATATAGTAGACTTTTCCACCCTCTGCTTTAAACTGACCACTACTTGTACTATTGTTAGTAGTGGCACTATTGTTTTGGTTGGCATTAGTTCCATTAGTTTGGTTACTACTTCCCCCATTATTAGCACTACCATTATTTTGATTATTATCTCTACGATATGGGTTTGTTTGAGAGGCGTTGCTTGTATTACCTGAAGTACTAGTAGGCGCATACATATGGTAAAGAATACCATCTTCTACTCTACTAGTAGTATACATATAGTTATCAATAACTGGATGACTTGTATCAGATGTTGCCGCTCCTGTAACAGCTGCTTTGATATCAACGGGTCTACCATTTTGGAATGTCACAAAATGAATTTCCTTAAATGATGAAGTAGATTGAGCACCTGTCGACGATGCACTAGTTCCTGTACTTGCAGCTCTCACTGGTTGAATTCCAGCTATAGCTAGCACTGAAGTTGCTAGCAAAATACCCGTAATCGTTTTCTTCATGAGAAAAACCTCCTTTATTAACCTATTAAATTTATTTCATTATATTCCTTTTCTATAATTAATGCAATAAAAAACATAAAAAGTGTAGAAATATTTAAAGGTAAAAAAACTCTTTACTATCTCTAGTAGAGAGCATCCTCTATTTATGTCACAATCTCCACTTTATTTAATACAATTCCTCATGACCCAATCACTAGTATTGACAAAGAGCCAAAGAAAAAACTAGGAGAAGAATCTCCTAGTCTTGTTTATATATTGGTATTATACCAATTCACCACTTCCGTTAACTTTGTAGCCGTCAGGAGTAGTTGTGTTTACAAGTAATGCACCTGAACCACTTAGGTAGTACCAGTGGCCACCTACATATTTCCAACCAGTTTGCATTGCACCTGAACCATCTAGGTAGTACCATTGACCACCTACATATTTCCAACCAGTTTGCATTGCACCTGAACCATCTAGGTAGTACCAAGTACCGTTGTCTTTAACCCAACCTGTTTGCATTACGCCTTCAGCGTTCAAGTAGTACCAAGTTCCGTTATCTTTAAGCCAACCAGTTGCTTTAGTTCCTTTAGCATCTTTCAAGTAAGACCATTGACCTTTAGCATCTTTACGCCATCCTGTAGCAGATTGTCCTTGGAATGTTACATCTGTATGACGAACTTCATTGATAACGATATTTGCATTAGTATACAAATCACCAGAAACTTTGAATTCACCTACAAATTCTACATCTTTACCATCTGTAGCATGAGATTTAACTAGACGATATTTTACTACTGTTCCTTCAGCGAAACTTACTGGGAGTTCAGCGTCTACTTCAGTTCCATTTTCATCAGCTTTAACTTTAGCTGTTTTTGTAACGATAGCTGATCCTGCTTCATCTGTAGTAACTGTTACATATACAACACCTTTATCAGTCTTAACTGCAAAATCAATAGCTACACCTGGGATTGGGTTTCCTTTAGCATCTACAACGTTTACACGAACATAGTGCTCACCTTTGGCTTTTACTTCAGCAACTGGAGTAACTGATGCAGTTTTAATATCAAAATTACCAAAACGGCTGTATCCAGGTAAGTTATTTACTAATTTACCATTTTGAAATACATCTTTATCTGTAGCAGTGTTTTGCCCATTGTTCGAACCTGCGTCTGTCACTAGTTTACCTGTTGCTGGATCTACCATACCAGGTTTAAGAGTTACAGTGTTAGCTGAAACAGCTTGAACAGCACCAAATGCTGCAAGAGCGACTGCGCTTGTCAATAAAACTTTTTTCATCGTTTTATCTCCTTTGTTTTTCATTATATATTTTTCGTAAGACTATCTTACTACCATACAGTATATAAATATTTGCAGGATTTGTCAAGAGTTTTCTTATGTTTTTTAAACTTTTTACCTATTTCCTCGAAAAAAGGAGAAAAAAACTAACTCGCGAAAAAATTCCCCCTGAAATACTCTAGCCTCCAAGTTGACATTTCGCAACTACTCATCCCTCAGATGATATCTTTTATATCTAAACTATATAGATAGTTAGACAGAACTTACTTCCTTGGTATTATCTTACAAACCCTTGTAAAAGTCAAGTAAAAACGGCAAGTATTTGGATAAGAACTTGCCATTTCATAAACTTTCTACTATTTAAAATGTGACCTTATAGCAAAGCCTCAAACTCAGCGACGCTCATGCCCAACTGCTGGCTGGCAACCTCAGGTGTCAGAAGACCTTGGCGGACCATATCCAGAAAGGCAAAAAGTTTCCCTTCTTCCCTAGCTGTTTCCAAGGCATAGTCCTGTGCCAACAAGGCTTGTTCTTCGCGCATACGTAGTTGACTAAACATCTTCCTGTCCTCCTCAGACCAGCTCTTGTAGTCTAGCAGTTGGTCTGCCTGGCTAATGGCTCGCTCGGGTTCTTGGGTAAAGGGTTTGTTCCCGAAAAACTCCAACCACGGCTTGCGAACCTTGTCTTTGCTGGTTTCTTTATATTTTTTTAATTCCAAGAACGCCATCTTGACCAGATGGTTTTCCTGTCCATTGTTTGTGATGGTTAAGGCCTCACCTGTCGTGTCCTCGCGCATACTAAAACTGTGAAATGCTAAATCATCTTGGAAGTAATTGCTATCCACAATTGCGATAGCGTATACTGGTGCGATGTGTTTGTAACTCTGGTGAGTATTTCCTTCTTGCTGGCGAACTTTTTCAAGATTCTGATTGACCTGACTGCACAAATAAGCCCACAGGCGATTAATGAAAAAATTCTGATGGTGGACTTGAATCTCAATAATTACTTGAGTGCCATTGTCCAACTCCGCCAAAACGTCTATACTGGTATAGAAATCCTGCGCCGAGTAGGGCATGGAAGGCAAGACGTGAATATTGCTTCCTTCCAAAATGGTCACATTTTTGGCCGGTAAATCCAGCATATCGCGAATAAATTGACAAGTGATTTCTGGATTGCTAAAGATTTTCTTAGCAACCAAATCATTGGTCGGGCTAATGCCCGGATGTCTTAGAATCATCCTTTTCCTCCTTTTATTATACCATAGTCTTATACTCAATGAAAATCAAAGAGCAAACTAGGAAACTAGCCGCAGGCTGTACTTGAGTACGGCAAGGCGACGTTGACGTGGTTTGAATTTGATTTTCGAAGAGTATTAAATCTAGTTTTACTAGATTCACTGACTCTATCTATTTATTCGGAAAAGAGATGAAAAAAACCTGAGAATCATCTCAGGCTTGGTCATTAAATCTTTTTCTCAATACTGAAAAGTGGAGAAAGTGGGCGTTTTTCATGGATACGCACGATAGCATCTCCTAGTAGATGAGCGATTGAAATCTGCTCAATCTTATCAATCAAACGCTCTTCTGGCAGGTAGATAGTATCCAAAACAACCAATTTCTTAATAGCTGATTTTTGGATATTGTCCATAGCAGGACCGGAAAGAACTGGGTGCGTACAGCTTGCATAGACTTCAACAGCACCAGCTTCCGCAAGGGCATCTGCCGCGTGACAAATCGTTCCAGCAGTATCAATCATATCATCAATCAAGATACAAGTCTTGCCTTCGACCTTACCGATGATGTTCATGACTTCACTAGTATTCATCTTATCAACGCTACGACGTTTATCAATGATAGCGATAGATGTTTTCAAAAATTCTGCCAACTTACGAGCACGAGTCACCCCTCCATGGTCTGGGCTGACAACCACATAGTCAGAACCAACCATGCCACGACGCTCAAAATAATCCGCAATCAGAGGAGCTCCCATCAAGTGATCCACAGGAATATCAAAGAATCCTTGAATCTGCGCAGCATGTAAGTCGATGGTCAATAAACGATCCACTCCAGCTACTTCAAGCATATTTGCGACAAGTTTTGAAGTGATTGGCTCACGCGCTCTCGCCTTTCTATCCTGACGTGCATACCCATAGTAAGGCATGACAACATTGACAGATTCTGCACTCGCACGCTTCAAAGCATCAACCATAATCAAAATTTCAAGCAGATTATCATTTACAGGCGAACTAGTTGATTGTAGGATAAAGACGTGTTTCCCACGGATTGATTCTTCGATGTTGACCTGAATCTCTCCATCTGAAAATTGGCGAACACTTGATTTCCCCAACTCTATCCCAATCTCCTGCGCCACACGTTCTGCCAATTCTTTATTAGAAGAAAGGGCAAACAGCTTTAAATCAGAAAAAGACATGATTTCCTCCGGTATATATGTATCGCTTGTGCTTTTCACAAGATTTTTCCATCTACCATTGTAGCGTTTTTTGCACTATTTTTCAATCAAAAATAAAAGAAGGGCAGCATATTTGTACCCTTGCATCATTCTTTTGAAAAATATTCTAGTTCATCAACTCATTGTGCTTCTCAACAAAGTGATAAGCCTGATAAAAACCATAGAGAGTAATAGCCGTAACCACTGGAATCGCTAATGGCAACTCTGTCTCTAATTCTACAAAAGGAGAATTAAACAAGAAGTGAGTTCCTAAGGCTAAACCTAGGAAAATAAGCCCCTGTTTCTTGTCAACCTTCTGCCCTTTATAGGCTCTGTAAACCAAGTAAACACCTACTACAGCTAGACCTGAAAAAGTCCAGTGAGAGGCAATACCTGAGATAATACGCTCTAAAATTCTCGAAATAGTAAAGTCAAATCCCTCTGGCAAATCCGTACGAATGTAGCCAATATCCTCAATCATTTGGAATCCCAAACCAGAAGCAATCCCTAGTAAAAACAAAGATTTTAATTTTCGCACAGGAATCAAAGCTAAAACAAAGACAAGTGGCAATAATTTCAAGGGTTCTTCTACCAAAGGAGCCACAATAGCACTTTCAAAGGCATTTAAAAATGCACTATCTGGGAAAATAATCCCCAGCAAATCATGGATATAGGTATTAGCAAAGCTAGATAACCAGCCTGAAAGGAACATCCCACCCAATAAAGACAAAATCAAGGCTTTCTTTGGTAATTCCCATTTTTTCCCAATACGGAAAAGGAAATAAAGAGCCGGAATCATGTAAAAGAGAGCTAGAAAGATAGAAACTCCCATCAGTCCATATTCCGCACCTGACATCGAACCATCCGTATAGTAGATGGTTTCATACTGTAAACCAATACATAGCAATAAAATAAAAATAAATAAAATACTGTTTTTCTTCATACACTTTCTTTCTAAATGAATTTTTTACAATTCTACGACTGTCATACTTCCTGTATCCACATCGTAAATAGCACCAGAGATAATAACATCGTCTGGTATTAGGGGAGATTCGATAAGAAGTTGCATATCCTCTCGAACACTCTCCTCTATATCTTGGAAAGGCAAAAAGTCCTGGTCTGACACATCGACACCTAGTTCCTCTTTCAGATACTCCTGAAAAGGACCATTTTCAAAAGTCTGAGCACCACAGTCTGTATGGTGCAATACCACAATCTCTCTTGTCCCCATTTGTTGCTGGGAAATCACCAGCGAACGAATCATGTCTTCTGTCACTCGACCACCTGCATTCCGCAAGATATGAGCATCTCCAAGCGCCAAGCCCAGAGCTTGCGCAACGTGCAAACGTGAGTCCATACAGGTCACAATTGCTACTCTGGTTTTGGGTTTAAGTGGCAGATTTAACTGCCCATGTAGGGCAACATAAGCCTGATTGGCTTGCATAAACTGTTCAAAATACGACACGATTCCCTCCTCGAAAATTTGATAGTCAAATATTTCTCCTATCTTATCATTTTTAAGAGGATTTGTCACGGATTATGCAAATACCTTTTTCAAAACTTCCTGAATCGTTGTCACGCCAATAACCTGGATTTCCTTAGGCGGAGTGATTCCTGTCAAGGAATTCTTGGGTACATAAATCTTAGTAAAGCCCAGTTTAGAAGCTTCATTGATACGTTGTTCGATACGATTCACACGCCGAATCTCTCCTGTCAAGCCCAGTTCTCCCACAAAACATTCCTGAGGATTGGTTGGCTTGTCTTTGTAGCTCGAAGCAATGGCAACTGCAACAGCCAAGTCAATGGCAGGTTCATCCAATTTAACACCGCCAGCAGATTTGAGATAAGCGTCTTGATTTTGTAAAAGAAGTCCTGCACGCTTTTCCAAAACAGCCATAATCAGACTCGCACGATTAAAATCAAGTCCTGTCGTCGTACGCTTAGCATTTCCAAACATGGTCGGTGTCACCAAAGCCTGAACCTCCGCCAAAATCGGACGCGTCCCCTCCATGGTCACAACAATTGATGAACCAGTTGCACCGTCCAAACGCTCCTCTAGGAAAACTTGACTCGGATTGAGGACCTCAACCAATCCGCCCGACTGCATCTCAAAAATCCCAATCTCATTAGTGGAGCCAAAACGGTTTTTGACCGCTCTTAAAATACGGAAGGTATGGTGGCGCTCCCCTTCAAAGTAAAGCACCGTATCCACCATATGCTCCAACATACGAGGACCAGCCAAGGTTCCTTCCTTGGTCACATGACCTACGATAAAGATGGCAATGTTATTGGTTTTGGCCAGCTGCATAAGTTCAGCCGTCACCTCACGCACTTGAGAAACAGACCCCTGCACCCCTGAAATCTCAGGAGACATAATGGTCTGGATAGAGTCAATAATGAGGAAGTCTGGTTGGATGCGCTCCACCTCAGTTCGAACACTCTGCATATTGGTCTCTGCATAGAGATAAAACTCGCTATCAATATCTCCCAAGCGTTCCGCTCGCAACTTGATTTGCTGGGCAGACTCCTCCCCACTGACATAGAGAACTGTCCCCACTTGAGACAACTGGGTTGAGACTTGTAGAAGAAGAGTCGATTTCCCGATTCCAGGATCCCCACCGATTAGGACGAGACTTCCTGGTACCACTCCGCCTCCAAGTACACGGTTGAATTCCTCCATGTCCGTCTTGGTTCGATTAACATTGATGGAGGTCACTTCAGCCAGTTTCATGGGCTTGGTTTTCTCACCTGTCAAGGACACACGCGCATTTTTGACCTCGGCAACCTCAACCTCTTCTACAAAGGAAGACCAAGACCCACAGTTAGGACATCGTCCCAGATATTTAGGGGAATTATACCCACAATTTTGACATACAAATGTCGCTTTTTTCTTTGCGATGATAAACCTCTTTCTATATCTCTAACTCACACTCAATCACTTGGCAAAAATCAATCTTCTCATTTGGCACAAACTGACGCATGAGCATGTTGTGAGTTACCACTATCACGGTCTGGTAATCTCGATACTTAGCCATGCATTCTAGAAAACGAGACTTCATCTTCGCAGCTGTCTCATATTGAATAAAACTATTAGGAAGTAACTCCCCATTATTTTCTAGAAACATAGTACGAGCTTTTTCAAAATTATCTGTGCCACTTTCATAGACCTGCCATTCATGCAATAATGGCTCCACTCTCAAAGGAAGTCCAGTAACACAAGCCACATAAGAAGCCGTTTCTAAAGATCTTGTGACTGCAGAAGATACGATTATTTCAGCTGAAGGAAGCAAGAGATTTTTGCTCAGTTCCTGAGCTTGCTGCCGTCCCTTCTCAGACAAGGGCGCCAAATCTACCCCAAATCCCGTATAAGAACGCTCCTCTAACTCACGATAATCTGGCTCCCCGTGACGCACAAAGATAATCTTCATTCTAGTGCCCAGTCGATCCAAATCCACCAGTCCGCACGCCGTCTGCCGCATCTCCATCTGCAATTAAGAAAGGAGCAAAGACAGCCTGGACCACACGTTCCCCAACTTCAAGAACAACCTCTTGGTCTGTGATATTCTTCATCTGAGCAAAAATATGCCCTTCATTCCCAGGATTTCCATAATAATCCCCATCAATGACCCCAACTGAATTAATTAAAACCAAGCCCTTCTTACGAGGGTTTGAAGAACGATCATAAAGGTAAAGAACCTCAGTCGGTTGCATATAAGCCTTAACTCCTGTCGGAACCAAGACAATCTCTCCTGGCGCAATAACCGTACGCACAGCAACCTTTAAGTCGTAACCAGCCGCATGCGCTGTCTCGCGCTTGGGCAATAAATTTTCATCTGTAAAACTAGAAACTAATTCAAAACCACGAATTTTCATCATCTTCTCTTTTCTATTATCATTTATTCTAGATTATTCTATCTTATTTATTCGGAAAAAGCACGAAAAAAAGAGCACACAATTCAAATCGCTTAGGGCTGCTGGATTCCTCCCCTGACCCGCTTCACGCAGAACTGTTGCTCCACTATTTATTATATCACATTCCTATTCATTTTAAAAGCAAAATTATTTTTTCCGTCTATTTCTAAAAAAATCCTGCATAATAGCTGCACATTCATCTTCCAAAATTCCCGTTTCAACTTCCACACGATGATTGAGACGCTCATCTGTCAAGATATCATACAAACTCCCAGCAGCGCCAAATTTCTGGTTTTTAGCTCCATAGACCACGTTTGGAATACGGGCAAGCCCAATCGCCCCACTACACATGACACAAGGCTCAATGGTCACAAAAAGCGTGCAATCCAGCAATCGCCAACTTTCTTCACTCAAGTTCGCATTCTCGATGGCCATAATTTCCGCATGCATAACCGCTCGTTGCAACTCCTCACGCGCATTATGCCCACGACCAATGATTTCTCCGTCCTTGACAATCACACAACCAATTGGAATTTCATCGTGTTCAAGAGCAATCTCAGCCTCTTTCAAAGCCTCCCTCATGAAGCTTTCCTTTTCTTCAACTGTATAATTCATCCGTTTCTCTTTTCCTACTTATCGATTTTATTATTATATCATGAATCCCAACACAAAAAAAGCCACCGAATGCGGTGACTTTATAGGGAGATTATTATGAAAAAGAAAAGTTTAGGATATTTGTTACAACAAGTTAGGAGGTCTTCTTGTAACTGTCTATAGTATACCCTACCTATCTTAAACAAATCTTAAAATTTTCTTACGACCAAACACTTTCTAAAATATTTGTTTGTTCACGACCAGGGCCTACTGAGAAAGTAGAAATACGAACGCCAACCAATTCACTCACACGACGAACATAGTTACGCGCATTCTCAGGAAGATCCTCCAAATTACGAACTCCAGTGATATCTTCTGACCAACCTGGCAACTCTTCATAGATAGGCTTGCAACGTTTCAATTGCTCAAGACTAGCTGGATAGTAGTCAATACGTTGACCATCAAGATCATAGGCCACACAGATTTTCACAGTATCTAAACCACTCAAAACATCGATAGAGTTCAATGAAAGGTTAGTAATACCAGAAACGCGACGGCTATGGCGCATCACAACTGAATCAAACCATCCCACACGACGTGGACGACCAGTTGTTGTACCATATTCATGACCCACTTCACGGATACGTTCTCCCACTTCATCAAACAACTCAGTTGGGAAAGGACCGTCTCCAACACGACTCGTATAGGCTTTACATACACCTACAACCTTGTCAATCTTACTCGGACCAACACCAGAACCAATTGTAACACCACCAGCCACAGGGTTTGATGACGTAACAAATGGATACGTACCTTGGTCGATATCTAGCATAACACCTTGTGCACCTTCAAAAAGTACACGCTTACCATTATCAAGCGCATCATTCAAAATGACAGATGTGTCTGTCACATATTTCTTGATTTGTTGACCATATTCGTAATACTCTTCAAAAATATCATCGAAAGCAATCGCTTTACTGTCATACAATTTTTCAAAAAGACGATTCTTTTCAGCAAGGTTACGTTCTAAACGCTCACGGAAAATATCTTTATCCAAAAGATCTGCGATACGAATCCCAACACGAGCAGCCTTGTCCATATAAGCTGGACCAATTCCCTTGATTGTAGTCCCAATCTTATTGTCGCCCTTAGCTTCTTCTTGCAAACGGTCTAACTCGATATGATAAGGCAAAATAACATGCGCTCTATCAGAAATACGCAAGTTATCAGTTGTCACACCCTCCTCATGAAGATAGCTCAACTCTTTTACAAGAGATTTAGGATTTACAACCATACCATTCCCAATAACAGAGATTTTTTCAGGGAAGAAAATCCCAGATGGAATCAAGTGCAATTTAAACTTCTTACCATCAATCACAATCGTGTGACCTGCATTATCACCACCTTGGTAACGCGCAATCACTTCTGCATTCGCTGAAAGGAAATCTGTAATCTTCCCTTTACCTTCATCACCCCATTGGGTACCTACAACAACAACTGAAGTCATAATCTTGTCTGAGCCCTCAGGCTCTTCCTTTCTCACATACATGGCAGGACTCTCACCTGCAATTATATCTTACAATTTATTATAAGAAAAAATCGCCTTTTTATCAAGAAGAAACAATAGAAAGATTTGCTATTTCCAACTATTAAAAAATGATTTAGAAAAATAACCAGCTATTTATTATTATCTTTCCATAAAATAACAAATTTGTTCGGAAATTAACTCACACTGTCTCAACAAGCAACAAAACCTTGTTTCATTATCAATTTTTCAAGATACAAACGATAAGCAACACGATAATGGTAAACAATAAAATCCCGATGACTCACAATACGATATCGGACAAGATAATAAATCAAAAATTTAAAATGAAAATTTTCCCAGTCAAAATGATCTCCGAAGAAAGTAACATACTCTTCTTCTATACTTTTATAAAAATCCATCATCTGATCATAAATACTTTGTAGCATAAATATATACTCCTTTTCTTTTTATGACCTTATTCTAACAAAAAATTATAAACAGTTATTATAAAATCCTGAATTGCTCAAATACCAACCTCAAAAAGATAACAAATAGGAAAAGTTGACAGAATAGTAAGAAATCTACTACCTAAATTTTAAAAACTAAATTAATGGAAAGAATGGGATTCGAACCTCCGAACTAGAAGAAGCGGATTTACAGTCCTACGCCTTTAGCCACTTCATTATGAATTTTGTTAATAGGGATACCACAATACCTTTAAAGAAATGGTATACCTACCAGAATCCTTCTTAGAAACGTCACTTTAAGTACTATCATTGATCGAAAATGGAGGTCGATTAAACCTTTCTCACCAAAAAAATAGTCTCTATAATATTTGTAGTGGGTAAATCCCCTATGGATATTATGGAGCCTATTTTGTTGTAGAAAAAAAGTTCCATAATATCTATAATGAAAAGCGACTAAACAACTCATTAGAAAGAATCATATGGAACCATTACATGGCTAAACTGGATTATGAGGCATCATTTGTGGAAGTCTAATGACTCTAGATAGATTATAAATTACATAATAAAAAAAGAGGACTAAGCCTCTCTTAATTAACTACTCCGCCAGTAGGACTCGAACCTACGACATCATGATTAACAGTCATGCGCTACTACCAACTGAGCTATGGCGGAT
>NZ_CAJJIE010000003.1:0-77 GCF_905187535.1 Streptococcus mitis | reverse complement strand
GAGCAAACTAGGAAACTAGCCGCAGGCTGCTCAAAGCATTGCTTTGAGGTTGTAGATAGAACTGACGAAGTCAGCTC
>NZ_CAJJIE010000002.1:0-109314 GCF_905187535.1 Streptococcus mitis | reverse complement strand
GGGGGGGGGGGGGTAATTGTTCAATAAAGGTAAATATAAATACGCTTTTCGCAAATAAGGTAAATCACATGCTATACTGTAACCGTAAACAATAAGATTTAAAAGGAGATTGTTGATGATTAAATACAAAGAATTGGAAAGTTATATAGATGAATGGAGATATTATTCCGATGAGAATAATCCTAGATTGGATTTAGAATATTGCAAGACGAAAATTGTTGAAAAAGCAAAAGAGTTTGATCTTCCTTGTAAAATTGATGAAGAACAAATAAAACTCGGTGGTTTGTTTAATAAAGAGATTGAAGAATGTCTAGTTATTTCACACCCAAATCACCAGAAAGACTATGTAAAGTTTTGTTTTCGTTTAAAAAACCAAGGATCAGTACAACTTCTGACTATAGATACTTTAGGTGAGAGTAAACAATTAAAAAAATACTACATATCAGAAGATAATAAAAGATTCAGGGAAGCAATTAGAGAATCAGACTTGTCATTGGGTCAGAAATTAGGAGCTCAACTTAGTAATTTAACAGTTAGTAGTCTTAGAACTTTTGGGAAAAATCAGAGCAAGATTGATGCAGAATTAAAATACGGTGAGTTTTTAACAGAAATACTAACACAGTTTAAATCAAATAATGATTAGGAGTGAAATATGAGTAAAGCAATTGGAATTGATTTAGGAACGACTTATTCGGCAGTATCTGTATTATCAGAGACTGGACAACCACAAATTTTATTGAATCAAGATGGTGAAAATTTAACTCCATCTGTTGTATTCTTTCAAGATTTTGATGGGAAAGATGAACCACTTGTTGGTATTCAAGCTAAAAATTTGGCAGCAAGTAGTCCTGAAGCAGTTGTACAGTATGTCAAAAGACAAATGGGAAATCCAAACTGGAAGTTTGATTCTCCTAGTGATACTGTTTATACAGCAGAGGAAATTTCAGCAATCATTTTAAAAAGATTAAAAGAAGGAGCAGAAAATGCACTTGGTGACAAGGTAGAGGATGTTGTAATAACTGTTCCAGCTTATTTTGATGATGCTCGTAGAACAGCAACGAAACATGCTGGAGAAATTGCTGGACTCAATGTTTTACGAGTTTTAAATGAACCGACAGCAGCTGCACTTGCATACGGTATATCAGCAGAAAAAAATGAGACAGTACTGGTATACGATTTAGGTGGTGGAACTTTTGACGTCACATTAATGAAAATAAAAGATGGCGAGTTTGATGTTATTGCCACCGATGGAGATCGTAATCTAGGAGGGTTTGATTTTGATAATGCCTTATCAATGATTATTGCTGAAAAGATGGAAGAACAGGGAGCAGAGGATATTTATACGGATGAACACTTTACTGCCTTACTTCGTGAAAAATCAGAGAATACAAAGAGAGGGCTAACAACTGTAGAAAAAACAAATGTCTTTCTCGACTATAAAGGAAAAAGTTATAAAATTCCGATAACACGTGTAGAATTTGAAGAAGCAACAAAAAGTCTAATGAATCGTACAGAGGAGTTGTTAGATGATGTTGTTGAAGAATCTGGAATGTCATGGGATGAAATTGACCAAGTACTATTAATAGGTGGTTCAACTCGAATGCCAATGGTACAAAGAAAATTGGAAGAGAAAATTGGGAAGAAGATCGTATATTCTATTAATCCAGATGAAGCTGTAGCACAAGGAGCGGCTATTCAGGCAGCATTGGAAATCGCTAATAAATCAGAAAGTGCAGATGTTAGTGAAACAGTTCGTGGATTAGCAGAAAAGTTAGTTGTTTCGGATGTCACTTCTCAAGCCTTGGGAACTCTGGCTCTTTCGAATGGTGTGAAAAGAAATACAATTATTATTCCTAAAAATTCCAAAGTACCAAACAAGTATTCTGAGTATTTTTCAACAGTTGTAGATAATCAACAAAATGTGTTAGTAGAGGTTACTCAAGGGGATGACGAGGATCCACAATTTGTTACGGTTATAGGAGAGAGTACCATTAAATTACCAGGTGACTGGCCAGCAGGAACGGTTTTGAAGGTAACTTATCATTATGATGTCGATCAAACAGTATTTGTAGAGGTACATGATTCGGATAATCACTTATTGGGGACTTTTGAAGTAGAGAGACAAGCAAATCTCGATAAAAGTGCTGTAGAAGTAGCTAGTCGTAAAATAAAAGATTTAACTATTGATTAGAGGAGGAACACAATGTCGGTCATAAACTATTATGAAGAGTTAGGGATTTCAGAAACAAGTTCATTAGATGATGTTAAGAAAAGTATCAAGTCAAATAGAAGACGTTATCGCCAGTTGACAGGTTCACCAAATATTGATCAAAGATCAATGGCTGAGAGAAAGATGGAAGTCATTGCACAGGCAGAAAAAGTATTTGAAAGTGAAGAAACAAGACAAAAATATGATAGGGAATTAGAAATTTCTAAACAAAGTTCTGAAGGAGTCCCTGATTCGACTCCAACTAATCATTCAAATACAAGTTATCTTGATTCAGCTAGGCAGGCCTTCTATTCAGGAAAGAAATCATTAGCTTATTCCTACATTGAAGAAGCCTTAAAAATAAATCGAAATGATGCAGATGTTTGGTATTTTAAGGCTATGATTAGCCTTGAAGATAGAAAGTTATCAGATGCAGAGCTAGCTATTAGTGAAGCTAATAGATTGAGACCTAAAAACGCAGATATCTTATCTTTGCTAGGTGATGTTTATTGTGAACAGAATCAGCAAAAGTTTGCAATTCAGTATTATCAGGAAGCTTTTGAACTATCTAATAATTCCTTTTATCTTTTGAAAAAAGGGAGATCACTATTTTTATTTGATCAGTATAAACAGGCGGTAAAAGATGTTCGATATCTGTATGATCATTATTTAGAAGAAAATAAAAATAATGAAGAATATATTTATTACCTTTTATCATGCTCTTATAGAGAAATTGGAGATAATGAGGAAGCCTATAATTTTGCAAGGAAATTAGTAGATGTTTCGGATTCACTAGAGCATAAACTACACTATGCAGGTATTCTATTTTTGAAATCTGAAGATGAGTGTGAGAATTATTTAGATACCTTAAACGAACGCTATGGTAACAATAAAGACTTCCAGCAAGTGTATTTTAAGTTACTATTAGATATCACGATAGAGCGTATGAAAAAAGCACCTGATACAGACGTTGAGGCTTTCTTTAGAAAATATATTGATCGAACAAAATATGAGAATGAAGCAGTTCTAGATAATAAGGCGCGTGTTCGAATTGCAGAAGCTTACTTGGCCAAGGCACAAAGTTTAGGGATTGAAAATAAAATTATAGATAATGATTTTTACAATGAATTTATTGAAAATAAAAATTATATCAATTATGCCACAACACGCCATTCACAAGGTATGGGATGTCTCATGTTCATCTTAGTTTTTGCAGCCAATTGGTTTTTGAGTGGTTTCTTTGATAAGTTTGTAAATAGCTTTTGGATTAGTAACGCATTAAGTTTGGCATTGTTATCAAATATTGTCTTGTATTACAATTACCCTAAAGGATGGCAAATAAATAGAAGAAAGAAAGGATAAAGTTTTTATGAGTGAAGAAGTATTGCATGAAAAAGTTTCGTATATCGTAGATAAAGTTGAAGATATTGAATCTTTAATTACGCGCCGTTTATTGGAAGATAAAGCCAAAAATAGTCTGATAGAAGAATTGAAGCAGTATTTAATCTATAGACAGGATTTAGATAAGGGTGAGAAATTTGCTCCATTTATGAAACAGATTCTTCAAGTTATTGATCGTATTGAATCATCTGAGGAAAAATCAGATTTGCTTACTTCAATTGCTGAAGAACTTTTGCAAATTCTTTCCTTGAATGGATTACAAGTTATTGATAATAGTGGTATGATTGACCCAAGTATGCACGAGGTTGTTAATACAGTAGCAGTTACTGATGAACAAAGTGAAAATAATATTGTTGAAGTATTACAAAAAGGATATTTATTAAATAACAGGGTTCTTAGACCAAGTAAAGTGACTATTGCTAAATAAGATATTTTTTGGAGGTGGAGAAATTGTTGCGCTTTTTTAAGCATCGCAGAAATATACTATATTTTATATTAGGATTTCTTTGGGGCAGAAGACAAAATGCTAAGGTTTCTCCAGAACCACCTACTCCTTCCACACCTAAACATAGTGAACTTCCCAGTATTTCCAAGGCAACTCATAATGGTAAAATGACGGGATTTGAACCACAAAAACTTAAGACTTATCAACTTTATCAGCATGAATTAATGTTTGGAGAACCTGGAAAAGGATTGAATAAATCAGGATTCGATGAATCTGCTGTCAATCTTGGTCAAGAGGGTGAAATCAATTTTGCTAAAGCATTACAAAAAAAAGGGCTTTTAGAAAAACTAGTTACCTTTTGGTCTGTTCATAATCTCAATTTAGAAGATGAAAGGGTAGATACAGATATTGATTGTGTTATTGTTTCTGGATCTACAATTTGGTTAGTAGATTTAAAATTTTATGCTTCAGGAAATGTGATTTATAGAGAAGCGGATGGTTTATTGTACACTATAGATAGTGCTACAGGAGCTCAAATAGGCAGACCTAAAAAAATGTCCCCTAACATGTCTTATGCAGAAGAAAGCTTTTCCCATAAATTTGCAAATTTACTAAAATATTATCGTTTGGAAACACGTGTTGTCTTGATGCCGACCTATAAGGGTGCAGGTAGATTGGATAATGTCTTTTGGCCAGGTCAGATTAAGGCTGTTAGTCTAGAAGAGATGTTAGATGAGTTATCTAGGGAGGATAAGTTTAGGGATACAATTGGTGGACAGATGATTCGGCAGACATTTAATTTACTTTTGAAACGCTAAATTATCTAAGATATAGTAAAGAATTTGATATTTTATATGAGCTATATTTCTAGAATAATATGAGCTGAATTGAATTTACTAGGACTGATACATTACTGTGAAATATTTTTAAAGTAAGTATTAGAAATTATTTTAATTAGTTCAGATTAATGTTTATCTACAAATTATTAAACAAATATAGGGAGGATTCTGCTTGAAGATTGTCATGGATTTAAGAAATGATAAATTGGATGGATAGGAGAGCTGGAATTTATATGAGAACAAACATTTTAAAATTAAGTCAATTCTTGAATATTTTCTATTTAAAAATTGCTTTACTAATATTCTCGTGCTTGTATTTTATCGCTCCATGGTTCATTGTATTAAAGGATTTTGAAACATATAAAGTTCAATATCCAGCTGTTATTGGAATAGCTGAGTTTATCGTTTTAACATCTTTCTTAATTTTTGTATATATTTTTTTACCTATCTTCTGTGTGATTTTTCTATATAAAATAATTGTGGGCAGTATTAATGTAAGACGCTGTTTGATACAGATAAAGAATTACAAATTCTATATGATTGTTTTGAATAGAATACCACTACATACATTTATAGTTTATTTTTCATCATTATTGTTATGGTTAATGTATCTTACAAAACCAGTGGATTTGAGTAATGCTTTACCTTTGCCAATTATCTTACCTCTTGAAAAGATAAATCCCTTCTATATGATTTTAGGATATTGGCTATTAAATAAGCGATGTGAATATCAGTTGCATCAGTACCTTTATCCTGTAATGAGAGAGAGTTCTCATGATGGTAGAATTTATGCACTTCCAGAGGAACTTTTTATCTGGAATAGGAAAAGAAGTCAAAAAAATGGTAAGTGGAAACGAGATAGAAGGTACAACACGACTACAAATCTAGTAGAAGCTCAAATTGGTTATAGTAAGTTTCCATTTTTTTTGCTGGCAACAAAATGGTCAGTGGATCCTTATGAACAAAACTGGACAATTGGAGAAAAGGCATATTTGACAAGTAAGTGGAAATGATAAGATAGAAAGTATTTATTCTAATGACTATAAAAAAAGCCTAAGTATACTTCTTTTTCATAAAAAATTTCATTTGCTAATCAAATAAAGTATAAGCACAGATACTCTTTTCATAAATATAGTAGAGTCCATCCCTTACTGTAACCGTAAATAATAAAAATTTAAAGGAGGTTTTGATAATGAAGTCAAAAACAGTTTTAGTAACCAGCCTAGCGGCTGCAACATTTGGTCTTGTCTCTCTTGTAGACACAGCAGGAGTTCTACCTTTTTCAGCACAAACAGTGCAGGCTGACACCCAGACGATTAATCCATCTGCAAAATACTATATTCTTGTTCCGAAGGGTTCAGAAGTCTTTAAAAATTGGAAGGGTACTGTCGATCGTCCTATTATTTCGGCTACAAAAACTACTCCAGGATTATCTTATTTCCAAGAATCTGATCGCAACTATATAGCTAATGAGAATAAGTCTGGTGCCAATTACATAGAGTGGAAGGGGACTGTAGAAGAGTTTAAAGAGGCTGTTAAGAAGCTGACTGGTAAAACAACAACTGCTTCAACTCCAAAGACTTCTAACCAATCAACATCGAGTCAAAAAGATGGCTGGTCAGGTTCGTCATACTACCAAAATGGTACGAAAGTTACTAGTAAGTGGATTTTCGATAAGAACTATAATTCCTACTTCTACTTAGATGCTTCAGGTAATTATGTTCAAAATGCATGGGAGGGTGATTACTATCTTAAGTCAGGTGGATACATGGCGAAGAAGGAGTGGATTTATGATAAGAACTATGGAGCTTATTATTACTTAACCTCAGATGGCTACTATACCCGCAATACTTGGGTAGGCAACTATTATCTCAAATCAAATGGTAAGATGGCTAAAGGTGAATGGATCTATGATAACAACTACAAGTCTTACTACTATTTGACAACAGAAGGTAGCTATGCCCGTAATACTTGGGTAGGAGACTATTATCTTAAGTCAAATGGTAAGATGGCTAAAGGTGAGTGGATTTATGACAGTAACTATAGCTCTTACTATTACTTAACATCTGAAGGAAGTTATGCTCGTGGTACTTGGGTAGGAGATTATTATCTCAAGTCAAACGGTAAGATGGCAGTGAATGAACGTACCCCAGATGGTTATCAAGTTGATGGCTCAGGAAAGTGGATTCGCTCTCAAGGACCTACTTCTACAGCTAGCAGTTCACAAGCAACATCATTAGGAATAGGCCTTTACCATGTCAATGATGCTATGACTTATATCGATATTGCTCTACCTAGTACACCATCTTCGTCGTATCAAGTAGCCTATGATTTTGCCTTAGTTGATGCAGATACAGGTTCAGTTTCTACACAAACTCAGTTTACTGTGACCTATAATCCAAGTCTACGTGCCTTTCAAACTCGTCACTTCTTTAGTGTAACTCCAGATGGTAGTTATCGCTTTGTTATCAAAGGAAAAGGACAAGATGGTAAGGTATACGATGGACAATCGGTTGTCTTTCGTGTAAAGAACCATCGTTTTGTCGGATAGATGAATGATGCACTTTAAACAAATAAAGATAAAAAAATAAAGGAAATGAAAAACATGAACAAAAAGAAATTATTAGTATGTGCTGTGGCACTTTCAACAGTCGGAGTAGTATCAACTATTGATACAGCAGGAGTTCTCCCTTTTTCAGCGAAAACAGTGCATGCGGAAATTACCAAAATTGAAAATCATAAGGTGGACTATAAGATTACACCAGGTTCAGAAAATAAAATTATCTATGTGGATATGACTGTTGACAAGGTACCTGTAAATAGTGTAGTTATAGATGCAGACCTTGTAAATGCAAATACAGGACAAATTACTAAAAAAAATTATATTAGTGCAAGTTTTGATAAATCGTCTGTTCCAATCACTCACCAAGGATGGAATAATCTTTATTATGTTCCAGACGGTGAATATTACTTACAATTTTATGGGGAGGAAGAAGTAGGAACTATCTTGCATAAGTATAGCGGTAGATCAGCTACATTCACTGTTAAGGATGAAAAATATGTTAATCCTCTAGACTCTTCAACTCCTAAAGAAACAGAAAAACCAAAAGCTACTGAAACTCCAAAACAATCTACTAACTCTAAGTCAGGTCAGACTGGCTGGTCAGGTTCTTCTTACTACAAGGCTGGTGTGAAAGTAGTCAATCAATGGATTTTTGATGTTCAGTACAATTCATACTTCTACCTAAATGCTTCAGGTAACTTTGTTCAAAATGCTTGGTCAGGCAACTACTACCTCAAATCAGGTGGCTACATGGCTAAGAGCGAGTGGATTTACGATAAAAACTATAGTTCATATTATTATCTAACATCAGAAGGAAGCTATGCACGTAATACTTGGGTAGGTAGCTATTACCTCAAATCAAACGGTAAAATGGCTAAGAGCGAGTGGGTCTATGATAGTAGCTACAGTTCATACTATTACCTAACATCAGAAGGAAGCTATGCCCGTAATACTTGGGTAGGTGACTACTACCTCAAGTCAAATGGTAAGATGGCTGTCAACGAACGGACCCCAGATGGCTACAAAGTAGATGGATCAGGTAAGTGGGTTCGCTAGAATGATAGCTTGTGAGAAATGGTCTATAACAAATAAATAGAAATAGAAAATAATTTGTGAATAGGTAACATTTTGATACAATAAAAATAGCGAAAGGAATTAGCACAGGCTGGTTCCTTTCGCTTAGATAAGGGAGTAATATGAAAAAGTTTTTATTAGCCACAACGCTTTTACTGACACTGGTTTTGGGAGGCTGTCAGTATCTACCATGGAACAAAAGCGCGGAAATACCATCTGATTCAACATCAGATACATCTGCGGCAAGTCCAGAGATAGATTACAGTTACTACAATAAGGTTTTGGATGACTACGAAAAAGTAGCTAAAGGCACCTTGCCGACTGGTATGGATGTCAATCCCCTAGCTAGTCAAGTAAAATCTTCTCAAGGTTTTTACACAGATGTGGTTTACCACAAGACAGATTTGAATAACGACGGAGTGGATGAACTCTTGCTTGCTCTTGAAATGAAGAGTGGCGAAAAGAGTTTACTTGATATTCGTACTTTGAAAGATGGAAAGGTGATCCGTCTGACCAATCAAGAAAATCACTTGGAGTTGCTTGGTGAAAGAATGACTGTCAATATTTTGTCAGACAATTCTCTGCTCTATCGTGGAGCTGGTACAGCAACGAGTCACATCTATGCTCACTACCAATTTAGTGAAGACGGACAGTCTTTGGTAAAGGCTAAGGAAGCTCAAGAACTAGCAGATCTTGGAGTCGGTACTCCCATTTCTCTAGAGACTCTAAGTTGGAAGTCAGTTTCTGATAAACTTCCAGGAGGAGCAAGTGCAGATAAGGGTACAGAGGAAACTAAATCAACCGTAGATTACAGTCCTTATAACAGCATTTTGAAGGATTATGAATTTATTTTAGACCATAAGTCAGAGGTTAAGGATAACATCAATCCAACTGCTAATATCTATGCAGGGATGGCAGAACGTAGTCAAGCCTTTACCTATGCAATGGTTGATATGGACAAAAATGGCATTGATGAATTGATTGTATCTTCGAAAAATGGTAGTGAGATTTTAGATATTTTTACACTCAAAGATCAGAAAGTCATTCGCCTTACTAATTCTGAAAATAAAATGCAGATGCTTGGCACACGCTTTAAGGCCTATCTCCTAGAAGATGGAAACCTTTACACCCAGTGGAATCCGTTCGCAGGAGACCCACAAACTATTCATACCATTTGGAAGTTGAATAGTAGTGGGGACAAATTAGAGAAGGTTAAAGAAGCTAAGACAGAGGATGAAGTCAGTCCAGGTACTCGAATGAATCTCTCTAGTTTGACTTGGAAATCTGTAACAGAAAAATTTGCTACAACATCATCTTCAACTAGCAAAAATGTTTCTAGCAAAATGGATATTAATGCCATAAAGAATGGAGATTTCTCTAGTATTGAGGGAAAATGGAGTAATGGTCACGGAGGAGAAGACTTAGTCTTTAGTAAAGATGGCTTGATAGCACCAGAGAAATTTAAAGTTGACCTTGCGGAATCAGAAATAGTCAATGATTTTTTACGAGCTCGCTACTCAGGTCCATCTTTTGGAGTCTTTATTCAATTCATACCATCAGGTGTTAGAATACCTGATGAGACATCAATGGATGGATTAATATCAGACGCTTCGGATATTAGTAAAGATAGAATCATCTATCGTACTTCATTTCCAGTACATAATAAACCAGAACAATTCTTATACCGTGTGGAATAATAGTGAAACAGATTGATTTAATTAATAGCACCCCACGCACATGGGAATGCTCAATCTTTCTTTTATAGAGTCAAATAAGAATTTTCTAAAACACATTGACAAAAGCCAACATTTTTTGTAGAATAGGAATCAATTAAATACCAACACCGAATGAAGTTTAATAGAAGTGGGGAATCGTTTGATTTTCCATGACTGTAAATGGACGGAACTCTGGAGAGACCGTAAAGGCACCGAAGGGGCAAGGCAGGCAACTGCTCAAACTCTCAGGTAAAAGGACAGAGCTAGGATAGACCGCTTTTTAGCATTTATCTAAGCATTCCAGAGTACATGTATCTTGCATGTGCTCTTTCTTTTGGGGTTGAAAAGATAGGAGAATAGAATGTTAGAATTGCTTAAATCAATTGATGCTTTTGCTTGGGGCCCACCCCTTTTGATTTTATTGGTCGGAACAGGGATTTACCTAACTGTCCGTCTAGGTCTTTTGCAGGTTTTGCGTCTGCCAAAGGCCTTTCAGCTTATTTTTACTAAGGACAAGGGGCATGGCGATGTATCCAGTTTTGCGGCCTTGTGTACGGCGCTAGCAGCGACGGTTGGTACGGGAAATATTATTGGGGTGGCGACGGCTATCAAGGTCGGTGGTCCAGGAGCCCTCTTTTGGATGTGGATGGCTGCTTTCTTTGGAATGGCTACCAAGTATGCGGAAGGACTCTTGGCGATTAAATACCGCACCAAGGACGACCATGGTGCAGTAGCGGGAGGTCCAATGCATTATATCCTTCTAGGGATGGGAGAAAAGTGGCGCCCACTTGCTATCTTCTTTGCCCTGGCAGGTGTTCTAGTAGCTTTGCTGGGAATTGGAACTTTTACCCAAGTTAACTCGATTACAGAATCTATCCAAAATACAACGACTATTTCGCCAGCTATCACAGCTCTTGTGTTATCTGTATTTGTAGCGATTGCAGTCTTTGGAGGACTCAAGTCCATTTCTAAGGTTTCAACTACTGTTGTTCCTTTTATGGCTATTATTTATATTTTGGGAACTCTTACAGTTATTTTCTTTAATATCGGGAAAATACCTGCTACAATCGCTTTAATCTTGACATCCGCTTTTAGTCCAGTTGCTGCGGTAGGTGGATTTGCCGGTGCTAGCATTCGGATGGCTATTCAAAATGGTGTTGCGCGTGGTGTGTTCTCAAACGAATCTGGTCTGGGTTCGGCTCCCATTGCAGCAGCTGCGGCTAAGACAAATGAACCAGTAGAGCAAGGCTTGATTTCCATGACAGGAACCTTTATTGATACACTCATTATCTGTACCTTGACTGGTTTGACCATCTTGGTAACTGGTGTTTGGAGTGGTGATTTGAATGGAGTTGCCTTGACTCAGTCAGCCTTCTCAACAGTCTTTTCACACTTTGGACCTGCCCTTTTGACCATCTTCCTTGTGCTCTTTGCCTTTACAACGATTCTAGGTTGGAACTACTACGGTGAACGCTGTTTTGAGTTCCTCTTTGGGGTTCGCTTTATCTGGCTCTACCGTGTGGTCTTTGTGCTCATGGTCTTGCTGGGAGGATTTATCGAGTTGGATATGGTTTGGATTATCGCGGATATCGTGAATGCCTTGATGGCTCTGCCAAACCTGATTGCCCTCTTGCTCTTGTCGCCAGTCGTTATTGCTGAGACTAAAAAGTATTTTAATAAATAATGAAATCACACAGCTCGTGTGATTTTTTTGCCTTCATAAAAAATTTCTATCGATGCAATTTAAAATATATATTATACACGGTATAGAATCTGTGATAGACTAGATTTCAACAAAATGAAAAGAGGTTTTAAGATGACAACATTTACCATCCATACAGTAGAATCAGCACCAGCAGAAGTGAAAGAGGTTCTAGAAACAGTAGAAAAAGATAACAATGGCTATATTCCCAATCTAATCGGTCTCTTGGCTAATGCACCGACTGCTTTAGAGGCTTACCGTACTGTCGGAGCTATCAACCGTCGCAACAGCCTAACACCCGTTGAGCGCGAAGTGGTGCAAATCACGGCAGCTGTAACTAATGGTTGTGCCTTCTGCGTCGCAGGTCACACAGCTTTTTCAATTAAACAAATCCAGATGAATGATGACCTTCTTCAAGCCCTCCGCAATCGTACTCCAATTGAAACAGATCCTAAATTGGACACCCTAGCTAAGTTTACCTTGGCGGTTATCAATACCAAGGGACGTGTGGGAGATGAAGCCTTGGCTGAGTTTCTAGAATCTGGCTACACTCAACAAAATGCCTTGGATGTGGTTCTTGGAGTCAGCCTAGCAAGCCTCTGTAACTATGCCAATAATCTAGCCAATACACCAATTAATCCAGAATTGCAACCTTATGCTTAATTTATATCTGAGTAAAAATGAAGTCTGAAATCAGAGGACTTCGTTTTTTTAATACTCAATGAAAATCAAAGAGCAAACTAGGAAGCTAGCCGCAGGCTGTACTTGAGTACGGTAAGGCGACGCTGACGTGGTTTGAATTTGATTTTTGAAGAGTATTAAGTCCTTATTTAAGCGCTTTTATGTTATACTGAAACTAACATGATTATTGGAGGTTAGGATGAAAAAACTCCCCTTGGTATTTTCTGGTTGTTTGCTAGGTTTGGCAGGAGCTGGAAATCTCATTTTAGATACGTTGCCGGTTCTGTCCCATTTGTTGAGTCTGACAGGTTTGGTTTTGTGGACTTACTTTCTAATGCTGCATCTCTTTAATTGGAAGGAAACCAAGCAAGAATTGACCAAGCCCCCTCTTTTGTCAGGAATGGCGACCTTTCCCATGGCTGGGATGATTTTATCGACTTATGTCTTTCGCGTCTTCCCTCATCTTTCTTTGGTTGCTCAAGGACTCTGGTGGTTTTCATTTCTCTTGGATGTGGCCTTGATTGCTGGTTTCACCATCAAATTTGCTTGTCCTGGTCGGAGAGTTCATGCGACTCCAAGCTGGACGGTGCTTTATGTGGGGATAGCAGTGGCAGCCTTGACCTATCCTCTTGTAGGCATCATCGAAATTGCCTATGCGACCTTGAGTTTTGGTTTTCTCCTAACCTTCTATCTATACCCGCTTATTTATAGCGATTTAAAGAAACAACCTCTCCCACTAGCCATGCTTGGACAAGAAGGAATCTATTGTGCCCCTTTCTCTCTACTCTTGGCTTCCCTAGTTCGAGTTGGAGGTTCCAGCCTGCCGACTTGGATTTTAATCGTCATGATATTGGCTTCTCAATCTTTCTTCTTCTTTGTTTTGACTCGCCTGCCCAATATTTTAAAACAAGGCTTTCAACCAGCCTTCTCAGCCCTCACCTTCCCAACCATTATCACAGCTACCTCGCTCAAGATGGCTCAGGGAATCTTGAAACTTCCATTTCTGGATTATCTGGTCTTGGCTGAAACAGCTATTTGCTTAATTATTTTATTCTTTGTATTAGGCGCTTATCTGATTTGGTTACGAAAAAAGGTCTAGCTAAAAATAGCTAAACCTTATTTTTTATGGTTTGATGACTTCAGCTCCACCCATGTATGGACGAAGTGCTTCTGGTATGGTCACAGAACCATCTGCATTTTGGTAGTTTTCAAGAATAGCAGCTACTGTACGTCCAACTGCAAGTCCAGAACCGTTCAAGGTATGGAGCAATTTTACCTTGCCATCTGCTTCATCACGGTAACGGATTTGGGCACGACGAGCTTGGAAATCTTCTGTGTTTGAACAGCTTGAGATTTCACGGTAGGTATTTTGCGCTGGGATCCAAACTTCCAAGTCGTAAGTTTTGGCAGCTGAGAAGCCCATATCTCCAGTAGAGAGCGCAACGACACGGTATGGAAGGTTGAGTTTTTTAAGAATGTTTTCAGCGTTGGCTGTCATTTTTTCCAATTCTTCGTAAGATTCTTCTGGTTTGGCAAATTTAACCATTTCAACCTTGTGGAATTGGTGCAAACGAATCAAGCCACGAGTATCACGACCAGCTGAACCAGCCTCAGAACGGAAGGATGGGCTCATAGCAGTGAAGTAGATTGGCAGGTCTTTACCGTCAAGGATTTCATCACGGTAATAGTTTGTCAGAGGAACTTCAGCTGTAGGAATAAGGACGTAATTGCTGTCGCTCAATTCAAAAGTATCTTCCTTGAATTTTGGATATTGACCAGTACCAAACATAGAATCATGGTTAACCATGTAAGGCGTGATGACTTCAGTATAGCCTTCCTTGCCATGCTCATCCAACATAAAGTTGTAGATAGCACGTTCCAAACGAGCACCGAGGCCTTTATAGAAGAGGAAGCGAGCGCCTGTTACCTTACCACCGCGTTCCCAGTCAAGGATACCAAGATCTTCACCAAGATCCCAGTGAGCTTTTGGCTCGAAGTCAAACTCGCGTGGAGTACCCCAACGACGAACTTCCACATTGTCGTCTTCGTCAGCCCCAACAGGAACGCTATCAGCTGGGATGTTTGGAAGAGTAGTGGTAAATTCTGTCAATTTAGCATCGATTTCTGCCAATTCAGCATCCAAAGCTTTAACCTCAGCAGATAGAGTTTGCATGGCAGCAATCTTGTCATCTGCATTTTCCTTATTGCGCTTAGCTTGGGCAATCTCAGCAGAAACTGTGTTACGTTCTGCTTTTAAAGTTTCAACCTTGACCAAGATGTCACGACGTTTAGCATCGATTTCTTTCATTTCATTCAAGACAGCAGCATCTACACCACGTGTAGCCAATTTTTCTGCGACAGCATCAAAGTCTGTACGAATACGTTTGATATCTAACATAAGAACTCCTTTATGAAAAATGCACACCTGACAAAGCGTTGGAGTGGCGGGGCCACGGTTCCATCCAACTTCACAGGTGTGCACTTGATTGTGTATGCAATTGTTACTAACGGTAGAATTTCACCTATCTCTCCTATCTGCTCGCAGCACCCGCAGACTTTCTGAAAGAAGAAGATAACCTACTTATCCGTTGCTATGATTATACTAAAGTTTCTACTTTTTTGCAAATAGATTTTTAAATTTTTGACCAATGGTCTGAATCAGGGTAGGAAGCTTGACGACCTTGTCATTGCCCAATTTTTCACGAGCAATTTTGAGAATAGCACCTGAGTCTTTTGAAGCAAAGAGGAATTTTCCTCTGTCTGTAAAGACTTCGAAGTGGCGACTGATTTTTCGCCCAGTGACATTTGCCCCAATCTGGTTAATATGGCTCCAAGGAATTTGAATAAATTGTTCAACATTGACATCTGGGTAAAATTCTAGAGCCTGATCTCCGACAAGAAATTTCCCAACTTTCCCAGCTATAGAGAGGTAGGAAGTGCCTGTGGTATTGAGAAGCACTGTTTTGTTAAGAGATTGAGCCATGATTAGTCTTCCTTACTTTCACCGAAAAAGGCATTGTAGAGGGCTTTGATAGCTGCTTTTTCTTGGTCTTTATGGACAACAAACATGATAGAAACCTCACTAGAACCTTGAGACATCATCTGGATGTTAATTTTATTTTCAGATAAAGCGCGTGTCGCAGTAGCAGTTACTCCAATGTGACTCTTCATCTTTTCTCCAACAATCATAATGATTGAAAGGTCGTGTTCGATTTCTGCGTGGTCTACTTCAGCTTTTTGCACCAACTGACGAAGGATTTCTTCTTCCTTGATAGGAGTTAGTTCACGAGAACGGAGGATGATTGAAAGATCGTCGATACCTGTTGGCATATGTTCCCAACCGATGTTAAGGTCTTCAAGGATTTGCAGAACCTTGCGTCCAAATCCAACCTCACGGTTCATGAGGTATTTAGACATATTGATGCTGACAAAACCAGAGTCACCGGCAATTCCCACAACTGGGAACTTGTCACTGCTATGTTTTAGAACGATACGAGTACCTGGATGGTCAGGGTTGTTGGTGTTCTTGATAACGAGGGGAATTTTTCCACGGTAGGCAGGTAGAAGGGCTTCGTCATGAAGAACTGAGAATCCTGCATAGGCCAACTCACGCATTTCACGGTAGGTCAACTCAGGGATTGAGTGTGGTTGGTGGATAATACCAGGGTGGGCTGCAAAGATACCATCAACGTCTGTAAAGTTTTCATAAAGGTCAGCTTTGACACCAGCAGCAATGATAGAACCAGTGATATCTGAGCCTCCACGTGAGAAGGTACAGATTTGATTTTCCTTAGTAACACCAAAGAAACCAGGAATGACAAGGACTTCATTTGCATTTGTTAATTCTTCAATCTTGTCATAACTTGATGGAATGATACGAGCGTGGCCAGGTTCACTTGTGACTACAATACCAGCTTCTCTAGGATGCACATAGCGTGCATCGAGACCATTTTGGTTAAAATAGGCTGCAATCAATTTAGCATTGTTATTTTCACCAGCTGCTAGGAAAGTGTCGTAGAGAAATTCGTTTTCTTCGATAGGAAGAGTAGCTAAGGCACGAATGCTTTTAGAAATTTTTTCTAGCACAGCTGGTTTAAGACCTAGTTCACTAACCATAGCAGCATAGCGGTCGATAATCCAGTTTTGACTCTTACTAATATCGTTACCAGCAACATAGTCGCGGTAGTATTTAATCAAGGCATCCGTAACTTTAGTATCTTCAGCATTACGTTTACCAGGCGCAGAAACGACGACAAAACGACGCTCTGAATCGCTTTTGACGATGTTTAAAACTTTTTCTAATTGACTAGCAGAGGCAAGAGAGCTACCTCCAAATTTAACAACTTTCATAAGAACTCCTAAAGTAAGTATTTTATACGATTATAGCAGAAAGAAAGCCTTTTTTCAATGAAGAAAATAAGATGCGTTCTAGTATAAAGCGAGCCTTTCTAATCGGCTGAGACACTTTCAGTTGATTTTTTCTTGCTTTCTGATTTTAAAAAAGATATACTTTGAAAATAAAATAATTTAATACTCAATGAAAATCAAAGAGCAAACTAGGAAGCTAGCCGCAGGCTGTACTTGAGTACGGCAAGGTGAAGCTGACGTGGTTTGAATTTGATTTTCGAAGAGTATAAACTGCTTATAAAATAAAAAGGAGTCCCGATGGAACACATTATTTATCAGCTTGAAGAGGATTTGGCAATACTTACCTTGAACCGTCCTGAGGTCGCAAATGGTTTTCATATCCCTATGTGCGAGGAGATTTTAGAAGCTCTGACTTTGGCAGAAGAGGATCCGGCTGTGCATTTTGTCTTAATCAACGCGAATGGCAAAGTCTTCTCTGTTGGTGGAGATTTAGTAGAGATGAAGCGAGCAGTAGATGAGGATGATATTCCATCATTGACGAAAATCGCAGAATTAGTCAATACTATTTCTTATAAAATCAAGCAGATTGCAAAGCCTGTCTTGATGGAGGTTGATGGGGCTGTTGCAGGTGCCGCAGCGAATATGGCTGTTGCTGCAGATTTCTGTCTGGCAACGGATAAGGCTAAATTTATCCAAGCTTTTGTTGGAGTTGGCCTGGCTCCAGATGCAGGTGGGATTCATCTCTTGAGTCGTAGTATTGGTGTGACGCGTGCTGCTCAATTAGCCATGACAGGTGAGGCTTTGTCCGCAGAAAAAGCTCTGGAGTGGGGTCTTGTTTATCGGGTCTCTGAAGCTGATAAACTTGAAAAGACGAGAGAACAGCTTCTTAAAAAATTAAGACGTGGGTCAAGCAATTCCTATGCTGCCATTAAGAAGTTGGTTTGGGAGAGTCAATTTAAAGATTGGCAAGATTATGCTGTTTTAGAACTGAACCTACAGGCGTCCTTGGCCCAAACAGAGGATTTCAAAGAGGGTGTTCGGGCTCATTCGGAAAGAAGAAGACCTAAATTTACAGGAAAATAAAAAAATACTTGCACCATTCTTTGAACTTTGATATAATTCTTTTGTCAAATGTTTTGATTCTAAAAGTTTTTTTGAAAAGGAGGGAAGGAAAGATTGGACTACCAACGAATTAATGAATATTTAACGTCTATATTTAACAATGTCCTCGTTATTGAGGAAGTTAGCTTGAGGGGTAGTCGTTTCAAGGATATCTCCATCAAAGAAATGCATACGATTGATGTGATTGGAAAAGTTCCAGATGTGACACCAAGTCAAGTGTCAAAAGAGTTGATGGTGACTCTTGGGACAGTTACGACTAGTTTGAATAATCTCGAACGCAAGGGTTACATTGAACGCATTCGTTCAGAACATGATCGACGTGTAGTGCATCTGCATTTGACAAAGAAAGGTCGCTTGGTTCATAGACTACATAAACGCTTCCACAAGGCTATGGTTGAAAAAATCATTGATGGTATGAGTAAGCAAGAGATGGAGGTTATGAGCAAAGGTTTGACCAATCTTTATCAATTTTTGGAGGATTTGAGATAATGGCTTTTGCAAAAATAAGCCAGGTTGCTCATTATGTGCCAGAGCAAGTGGTTACAAATCATGATTTGGCTCAGATTATGGATACCAATGATGAGTGGATTTCAAGTCGGACGGGAATACGACAAAGGCATATTTCAAGAACAGAATCTACTAGTGATTTGGCTACAGAAGTTGCCAAGAAACTGATGGCAAAAGCTGGAATCACAGGAGAGGAGTTGGATTTTATCATCCTAGCTACCATTACTCCAGATTCGATGATGCCCTCTACAGCTGCTCGTGTTCAAGCTAATATTGGTGCTAATAAGGCCTTTGCTTTTGACCTAACAGCGGCTTGCAGTGGATTTGTATTTGCTCTTTCAACTGCTGAAAAGTTTATCGCTTCTGGTCGCTTTCAAAAAGGCTTGGTGATTGGTAGTGAGACCCTCTCTAAAGCAGTCGATTGGTCAGACCGATCAACAGCTGTTTTGTTTGGAGATGGTGCTGGTGGAGTCTTGCTAGAAGCTAGCGAGAAAGAGCATTTTTTGTCTGAGAGTCTCAATAGTGATGGGAGTCGTAGCGAGTGTCTAACTTATGGACATTCAGGCTTGCATTCTCCGTTTTCAGATCAAGAAAATGCAGATTCATTTTTGAAGATGGATGGGCGCGCGGTCTTTGATTTTGCTATTCGGGACGTAGCCAAGTCTATCAAGCAGACTATTGATGAATCTCCTATAGAGGCGACAAACTTGGATTATCTGCTACTTCATCAGGCTAATGACCGTATTTTGAATAAGATGGCTAAAAAAATTGGTGTCGACCGAGATAAACTTCCAGCCAATATGATGGAATATGGCAATACCAGTGCAGCCAGTATCCCGATTTTACTTTCAGAGTGTGTAGAACAAGGCCTTATCCGTTTAGATGGTAGCCAGACTGTTCTTTTATCAGGCTTCGGTGGAGGCTTGACCTGGGGCACGCTCATTCTTACAATTTAGGTAATCATGTGGTGAACACATTGTTATAAAAAACTATTTATTTTAAAGGAGTCCTATCATGGCAGTATTTGAAAAAGTACAAGAAATTATCGTTGAAGAACTTGGAAAAGACGCATCAGAAGTAACACTTGAATCAACTTTTGATGATTTGGACGCAGATTCATTGGACTTGTTCCAAGTAATCTCAGAAATTGAAGATGCTTTTGATATCCAAATCGAAGCAGAAGATGACTTGAAAACAGTTGGTGACTTGGTTGCCTACGTTGAAGAGCAAACAAAATAAGCAGAATATAAGATAGAAGGAGTAGGGAAACCCGCTCCCTCTTGTTTAGGCAATAGTTTGATTGTCAAATTATGACGGTATCGAACTATTACGTAAGCAAGAAACGATGGAGGCACTATGAAAACGCGTATTACAGAATTATTGAACATTGATTATCCTATTTTCCAAGGAGGGATGGCCTGGGTTGCTGATGGTGATTTGGCAGGGGCTGTTTCCAAGGCTGGAGGACTAGGGATTATCGGTGGGGGGAATGCCCCTAAAGAAGTTGTCAAGGCAAATATTGATAAAATCAAATCATTGACGGATAAACCCTTTGGTGTCAACATCATGCTCTTGTCTCCCTTTGTGGAAGATATTGTAGACCTCGTTATCGAGGAAGGTGTTAAGGTAGTGACAACAGGAGCAGGAAATCCAAGTAAATACATGGAACGTTTCCATGCTGCTGGTATTACAGTTATTCCTGTTGTTCCAAGTGTTGCCCTAGCTAAACGCATGGAAAAAATCGGTGCAGATGCCGTTATTGCAGAAGGAATGGAAGCTGGGGGGCATATCGGTAAATTAACAACCATGACCTTGGTGCGCCAGGTTGCTGCTGCTGTATCTATTCCTGTTATTGCTGCAGGAGGGATTGCGGATGGTGAAGGTGCTGCAGCTGGCTTTATGCTAGGTGCAGAAGCTGTTCAGGTTGGAACTCGCTTTGTCGTTGCAAAAGAGTCTAATGCCCATCCAAATTATAAGGCGAAAATTTTAAAAGCTAGAGATATCGATACTACGATTTCAGCTCAACACTTTGGACATGCTGTTCGTGCGATTAAAAACCAATTGACTCGTGATTTTGAAAAAGCTGAGAAAGATGCCTTT
Organism: Streptococcus mitis; assembly: GCF_905187535.1. Taxonomy (GTDB): domain Bacteria; phylum Bacillota; class Bacilli; order Lactobacillales; family Streptococcaceae; genus Streptococcus; species Streptococcus mitis_BS. The sequence goes on along the minus strand of NZ_CAJJIE010000002.1, from coordinate 88,588 downwards.
AAACAAGAAAATCCAGATTTGGAAATTTTTGAACAAATGGGAGCAGGTGCCCTAGCCAAAGCAGTTGTTCACGGAGATGTGGATGGTGGATCTGTTATGGCAGGTCAAATTGCTGGGCTTGTTTCCAAAGAAGAAACCGTTGAAGAAATCCTAAAAGATTTGTATTACGGAGCAGCTAAGAAAATTCAAGAAGAAGCCTCTCGTTGGGCAGGAGTTGTAAGAAATGACTAAAACGGCCTTTTTATTTGCTGGCCAAGGTGCCCAGTATCTAGGTATGGGACGGGATCTCTATGATCACTACCCTATTGTCAAAGAAACGATTGATCAAGCGAGTCAGGTACTCGGTTATGATTTGCGTTATCTCATTGATACGGAAGAAGCAAAACTTAACCAGACCCGCTATACGCAACCAGCTATTTTAGCGACTTCAGTTGCTATTTACCGTTTATTACAAGAAATGGGCTATCAGCCTGATATGGTTGCTGGTTTGTCTCTTGGAGAATACTCTGCCTTGGTGGCCAGCGGTGCCTTGGATTTTGAAGATGCGGTTGCCTTGGTTGCTAAGCGTGGCGCCTATATGGAAGAAGCGGCTCCTGCTGGCTCTGGTAAGATGGTGGCAGTTCTCAATACGCCAGTAGAGGTCATTGAGGAAGCTTGTAAGCAAGCCTCTGAACTTGGAGTGGTTACTCCAGCCAACTATAACACGCCTGCACAAATCGTTATTGGTGGAGAAGTGGCTGCAGTTGACCGAGCTGTCGAACTCTTGCAGGAAGCAGGTGCCAAACGCTTGATTCCTCTCAAGGTTTCAGGACCTTTTCATACCGCTCTTCTTGAACCTGCTAGCCAAAAACTAGCTGAAACTCTTGCTCAAGTAAGTTTTTCAGATTTTACTTGTCCCCTAGTTGGTAATACAGAAGCTGCTGTCATGCAAAAAGAAGATATAGTTCAACTCTTGACGCGTCAGGTCAAGGAACCAGTTCGTTTCTATGAAAGTATTGCAGTTATGCAAGAAGCAGGAGTAACCAACTTTATCGAGATTGGCCCAGGGAAAGTCTTGTCAGGCTTTGTCAAAAAAATTGATAAAACAGCTAAACTAGCCAATGTTGAAGATCAGGCGAGTTTGGAAGCCTTGCTAGAAAACGAGTAATCCCTTCTCCCACAAATACAAGAGGAAACAGGAGAAAAGAATGCAACTAAAAAATAAAAATATCTTTATTACAGGTTCGAGTCGTGGAATTGGTCTTGCCGTTGCCCATAAGTTTGCTCAAGCAGGAGCCAACATTGCCTTAAACAGTCGTGGGGCAATCTCAGAGGACTTGCTCGCTGAATTTGCAGACTATGGTGTCAAGGTGGTTCCTATTTCAGGAGATGTATCAGATTTTGCAGACGCTAAACGTATGGTTGAGCAAGCTATTGCAGAGCTAGGTTCAGTAGATGTTTTGGTCAACAATGCAGGGATTACCCAAGATACCCTGATGCTCAAGATGACAGAAGCGGATTTTGAAAAAGTGCTCAAGGTTAACTTGACTGGAGCTTTTAACATGACACAATCAGTCTTGAAATCGATGATGAAAGCCAGAGAAGGTGCTATCATTAATATGTCTAGTGTTGTTGGTTTGATGGGAAATATCGGTCAAGCTAACTATGCAGCTTCTAAGGCTGGTTTGATTGGTTTTACCAAGTCTGTGGCGCGTGAAGTGGCCAATCGCAATATCAGGGTTAATGCTATTGCACCTGGAATGATTGAGTCCGATATGACAGCAGTTCTATCGGATAAGGTAAAAGATGCCATGCTGGCGCAAATTCCTATGAAAGAATTTGGGCAGGCAGAGCAGGTTGCAGATTTGACAGTATTTTTAGCAGGCCAAGATTATCTAACTGGTCAAGTGGTTGCCATTGATGGTGGCTTAAGTATGTAGCAGAAGCTAGAGGTAAAAAAGATGAAACTAAATCGCGTAGTAGTAACAGGTTATGGAGTAACATCTCCAATCGGAAATACACCAGAAGAATTTTGGAATAGTTTGACAACTGGAAAAATCGGAATTGGTCCAATTACAAAATTTGATCATAGTGACTTTGATGTGCATAATGCAGCAGAAATCCAAGATTTTCCTTTTGATAAATACTTTGTAAAGAAAGATACCAATCGTTTTGATAACTACTCTTTGTATGCCTTGTACGCAGCCCAAGAGGCTGTCAATCACGCTAATCTCGATGTAGAGGCTCTTGATAAAGATCGTTTTGGTGTTATTGTGGCCTCTGGTATTGGTGGAATCAAAGAAATTGAAGATCAAGTGCTTCGCCTAAATGACAAAGGACCAAAACGTGTGAAACCATTGACCCTTCCAAAAGCTTTGCCAAATATGGCTTCAGGAAATGTTGCTATGCGTTTTGGAGCAAACGGTGTTTGTAAATCCATCAATACTGCCTGCGCTTCATCAAATGACGCGATTGGGGATGCCTTCCGCTCAATTAAATTTGGTTTCCAAGACGTTATGTTGGTAGGTGGTTCAGAAGCTTCTATTACACCTTTTGCTATTGCTGGTTTCCAAGCACTGACAGCTCTCTCTACTACAGAGGATCCATCTCGTGCTTCTATTCCATTTGATAAAGACCGTAATGGTTTTGTCATGGGTGAAGGTTCTGGGATGTTGGTTCTTGAAAGTCTTGAACACGCCGAAAAACGTGGCGCTACTATCCTTGCTGAAGTGGTTGGTTACGGAAATACCTGTGATGCCTACCATATGACTTCTCCACATCCAGAAGGTCAAGGAGCTATCAAAGCCATCAAACTAGCCTTGGAAGAAGCAGAGATTTCTCCAGAGCAAGTAGCCTATGTCAATGCTCACGGAACGTCAACTCCTGCTAATGAAAAAGGAGAAAGTGGTGCCATCGTAGCTGTTCTTGGTAAGGAAGTACCTGTATCATCAACTAAATCATTCACAGGACATTTGCTGGGTGCTGCTGGTGCGGTAGAAGCTATCGTAACAATCGAAGCTATACGTCATAACTTTGTACCAATGACAGCTGGAACAAGTGAAGTATCAGATTATATCGAAGCCAATGTCGTTTATGGACAAGGCTTGGAGCAAGAAATTCCATACGCTATTTCAAATACTTTTGGTTTTGGTGGCCACAATGCAGTTCTTGCTTTCAAACGTTGGGAGAATAAATAACTATGAATTTAAACGATATTAAAGACTTGATGGCTCAATTTGACCAATCAAGTTTGAGAGAATTTTCTTATAAAAATGGAACGGATGAGTTACAGTTTAGCAAGAATGAAGCGAGACTGGTGTCTGAAGTTGCATCTCAAGTCGCTCCAGCGCCCGTTCTAGCAACACCAAGTCCAGTAGCTCCTTCATCTACTTCAACAGAAACTGTAGTGGAAGAGGTTCCAGCTACAGCTGAAGCAAGTGTGGCTGCTGAGGGAGATGTTGTAGAGAGTCCACTTGTTGGGGTGGCTTACTTGGCTGCTGGACCAGATAAACCTGCCTTTGTGACGGTTGGTGAAAGTGTCAAGAAAGGTCAGACTTTGGTAATCATCGAAGCCATGAAAGTTATGAATGAGATTCCAGCGCCTAAGGATGGCGTGGTAACAGAAATTCTCGTTTCAAATGAAGAAATGGTTGAGTTTGGTAAAGGATTGGTACGTATCAAATGATCGATATTCAAGGAATCAAAGAAGCCCTTCCTCACCGTTATCCTATGCTCCTAGTGGACCGTGTGTTGGAAGTGAGCGAGGACACCATTGTTGCCATCAAAAATGTGACCATCAATGAGCCCTTCTTCAACGGTCATTTTCCTCAATACCCTGTCATGCCAGGTGTTCTGATCATGGAAGCCTTGGCGCAAACAGCTGGTGTCTTGGAGTTGTCAAAACCTGAAAATAAAGGAAAACTGGTTTTTTACGCTGGTATGGACAAGGTTAAGTTCAAGAAGCAAGTTGTACCAGGCGACCAATTGGTTATGACAGCGACTTTTGTAAAACGTCGTGGCACGATTGCTGTGGTTGAAGCAAAGGCTGAAGTGGATGGCAAGCTTGCAGCCAGTGGTACTCTTACCTTTGCAATAGGGAACTAAGGAGGTTCTCCATGTTTCGAAAAATTTTAATTGCCAATCGTGGTGAAATTGCGGTTCGTATTATCCGTGCGGCGCGTGAATTAGGGATTGCGACGGTAGCGGTTTATTCAACTGCTGATAAGGAAGCCCTTCATACGCTTTTGGCAGATGAGGCAGTGTGTATAGGCCCTGGTAAGGCAACAGAGTCTTATCTCAATATCAATGCGGTTCTATCAGCTGCAGTTGTGACTGAGGCAGAAGCCATTCACCCAGGTTTTGGATTTCTCAGTGAAAATTCCAAATTTGCCACTATGTGTGAAGAAGTTGGTATCAAGTTTATCGGTCCATCTGGCCATGTTATGGATATGATGGGAGACAAAATCAATGCGCGTGCTCAGATGATTAAAGCTGGTGTGCCTGTCATTCCAGGTTCAGATGGAGAAGTGCATAACTCTGAGGAAGCTTTGATTGTTGCTGAAAAAATTGGCTACCCTGTTATGCTCAAGGCTTCAGCAGGTGGAGGTGGTAAAGGGATTCGTAAGGTTGAAAAACCAGAAGACCTCGTTTCAGCCTTTGAAACTGCCTCTAGTGAAGCCAAGGCCAATTATGGCAATGGTGCCATGTACATAGAGCGGGTTATCTATCCAGCTCGTCACATCGAGGTTCAAATCCTAGGAGATGAGCATGGACATGTGATTCACTTGGGGGAACGGGATTGTTCTCTTCAACGGAATAATCAAAAGGTTTTGGAAGAAAGTCCTTCGATTGCAATCGGAAAAACGTTGCGTCACGAAATCGGTGCTGCTGCTGTTCGAGCAGCAGAGTCTGTTGGATATGAGAATGCAGGGACCATTGAGTTTCTGCTTGATGAAGCCAGTAGCAATTTCTATTTCATGGAAATGAATACTCGTGTTCAGGTAGAACATCCGGTAACAGAATTTGTTTCAGGTGTGGATATCGTTAAGGAACAGATTCGCATTGCGGCTGGTCAGCCTCTGTCTGTTAAGCAAGAAGATATTGTCCTACGCGGTCATGCCATCGAGTGTCGTATCAATGCTGAAAATCCATCCTTTAACTTTGCTCCAAGTCCAGGTAAGATTACTAATCTCCATCTGCCAAGTGGAGGAGTTGGCTTGCGCGTGGATTCAGCAGTTTATCCAGGCTATACCATTCCGCCTTATTATGATAGTATGATTGCCAAAATCATCGTACACGGCGAAAATCGTTTTGACGCCTTGATGAAAATGCAACGTGCCCTCTATGAACTAGAGATAGAGGGGGTGCAGACCAATGCAGATTTCCAGCTTGACCTCATTTCAGATCGCAATGTCATTGCTGGAGATTATGATACTTCCTTCTTGATGGAAACCTTTTTACCCAAGTATCAAGAAAAAGAATAAAATGATTTCAAGAGTTTAAACCGAAAAGGGGAATCAATGGCTCTATTTAGTAAAAAAGATAAGTATATTCGAATCAATCCCAATCGTTCGGTTAGGGAAAAACCTCAAGCCAAGCCAGAGGTTCCAGATGAATTATTCTCCCAGTGTCCAGGATGTAAGCATACCATCTATCAGAAGGATCTGGGAAGTGAGCGTATCTGTCCGCACTGTAGTTACACCTTTCGTATTTCTGCCCAAGAACGCTTGGCTTTGACGATTGATATGGGAACCTTCAAGGAATTGTTTACAGGGATTGAAAGCAAGGATCCCTTGCATTTCCCTGGTTATCAAAAGAAACTAGCAACTATGCGTGAAAAAACAGGTCTGGATGAAGCCGTTGTGACAGGAACAGCTCTTATAAAAGGCCAGACTGTGGCTCTTGGGATTATGGATTCCAATTTTATCATGGCTTCTATGGGGACGGTTGTAGGGGAGAAAATCACTCGCTTGTTTGAGTATGCGACTGTTGAACAGTTGCCAGTTGTTCTCTTCACAGCATCTGGTGGAGCCCGTATGCAGGAAGGAATCATGAGTCTCATGCAGATGGCCAAGATCTCTGCAGCAGTTAAACGCCATTCAAATGCAGGTCTCTTTTACCTGACTATTTTGACAGATCCAACGACAGGTGGTGTAACGGCTTCTTTCGCTATGGAGGGCGATATCATTCTGGCTGAACCACAGAGCTTGGTTGGTTTTGCTGGGCGTCGTGTGATTGAAAACACGGTTCGTGAAAGCTTACCAGAGGATTTCCAAAAGGCAGAATTCCTATTGGAACATGGCTTTGTGGATGCTATTATCAAAAGAAGAGACTTGCCAGACATAATTGCTAGCCTAGTTAGATTGCACGGAGGGAGTCCTAGATGAATATTGCAAAAATAGTCAGAGAGGCGCGTGAGCAGAGTCGCTTGACAACCTTGGACTTTGCGACAGGCATTTTTGATGAATTTATCCAATTACATGGTGACCGTTCTTTTCGTGATGATGGTGCAGTTGTTGGTGGTATCGGCTGGCTTGGAGACCAAGCTGTAACAGTGGTTGGTATCCAAAAAGGCAAGAGCTTGCAAGATAACCTCAAACGGAATTTTGGCCAACCTCATCCAGAAGGATACCGTAAGGCCCTACGTTTGATGAAACAGGCTGAAAAATTTGGCCGACCAGTTGTCACCTTTATCAATACAGCAGGTGCCTATCCTGGTGTCGGAGCGGAAGAACGTGGACAAGGGGAAGCTATTGCTCGTAATCTCATGGAGATGAGTGATCTGAAAGTTCCTATTATTGCCATTATTATCGGTGAAGGTGGTTCAGGCGGGGCTCTGGCTCTAGCAGTCGCAGACCGTGTCTGGATGCTGGAAAATTCCATCTATGCCATTCTCAGTCCAGAAGGCTTTGCTTCCATTCTATGGAAAGACGGCACTCGTGCCATGGAAGCGGCAGAGCTGATGAAAATCACCTCACATGAATTGTTAGAAATGGACGTGGTGGATAAGGTGATTTCTGAAGCAGGACTTTCTAGTAAAGAACTGATTAAGAGTGTCAAGAAAGAACTCCAAACAGAGCTAGCCATGCTTTCACAAAAACCGTTAGAAGCGTTGTTGGAAGAGCGCTATCAACGGTTTAGAAAATACTAATACTCTTCGAAAATCTCTTCAAACCACGTCAGCTTCGCCTTGCCGTATATGTGTTACTGACTTCGTCAGTTCTATCCACAACCTCAAAACCGTGTTTTTGAGCAGCCTACGGCTGGCTTTCTAGTTTGCTCTTTGATTTTCATTGAGTATAATTCTTTAGAATACGCAAAAACTAGAACTGATAGTTAGTTCTAGTTTTTATGTGGTTCTTACTCTGTATCAAGGACGAAGTAAAAGGTGCTTGGAAAACCAAACACCTTTCGATTATTCATTTTCTTCAGTTACAAATTGACTAAGCAGTCCGTTGATAAAGCGGGCTGATTTTTGATCTGAAAAATTCTTAGCAAGTTCAATAGCTTCATTGACTGCTACCAGCTGAGGTGTATCAAATGATGTGATTTCAAAGATACCCAAGCGTAGTAAGTTTTTTTCGACCAAGGTCAATCGTTCAACTGTCCAGCCTGACTTGAGGTGCTGGTTGATTTGTTTATCCAACTCGTCTTTTTGAGCTTGAACGCCAGAAACCAAATTCAGAAGAAAGGCAGGGATTTGCACATCTGCATCTTCACGGTCATGCGTGTAGGCAAAGTGACAAGCTGTTTCCATATCTGTGCCGAATTCAAGGCTCATGAGAGCTTGAAAAGCGCATTTACGAAGTTCGCGTCTAGATTCTAATAGTGGACTAGTCATTGAGGAAGTCCTCGTTAAATAAATCTTTCAACTCAGGTTTTGGTGTTTTATCTGGAACGATTCCTGCAACATGGATGTTGACAGCAGCAAGTTCCACATCAGCCATATCACGGACAGCATCTTTGACTGCTTTTTGAATAGCAAGAGCAACTTTTGGTACCTTCACACCGTACTCAAGATAGAGATAGATGTCAGCAGTTAGTTCTTCGTTGCTTTCTTTTAAGTAGACGCCACGACCAAGAGAGAGTTTTGATAGGGTATCAGATACGGATTTATTTGAAAATGAGTGGACACCATCAACTTTAGCAGTTGCGATGGCAATGATTTTTTCAAGTACACGTGGAGCGATAACGATTTCGCCAAATTGTTCTTCAATTCCCATAGAATGACCTCTTTCTAGAGATTAGGCACGAGAAACGTAAGTTCCTTCTGCAGTGTTGATGATCAATTTTTGTCCAGCTTCGATGAAGTCAGGAACGTTGACAACAAGTCCAGTTTCCATAGTTGCTGGTTTACCAGAACCTGTGACAGTAGCACCTTTGATAGATGGTTGTGTTTCAGCAACTGTCAATTCAACAGTAGTTGGTACAGTTACACCGATTACTTCAGTTCCGTAGAATTGGATTTTCACATCAGAGTTTTCAAGGATGTAAAGCAATTCATTTTCAACGTTTACGACTGGAATTTCGTATTGGTCGTAAGTTTCAGTGTTCATGAAGTAGGCAGTTTCATCCATTTTGTACAAGTATTGAGCTGGAACAGTTTCGATAATAGCTTGTTCGAATTTTTCTTCTGGACGGTAGCTTGTGTCAAAAGTAGAACCAGTACGGACATCACGCAATTTCATACGCATGATTGTGTTCCCTTTACCTGGTTTGTGGTGGCTAGCTTCCAAAACGCGGATTAATTTTCCGTCTGCAGTTTCAAATGTCATACCAGCTTTCAATTTGCTTGCTTCAATCATGTTTTTACCTCTTTAATAAATATTATTACTCTTCATTTTACCATAAAATCTTCTGGAAATAAAGCCAAAATAGTTATTGGGAGATGGTAGGGGAGAAAAAGAATATTGCCTAGTCAGGTGGGGTGGTTAATGTTAAAGAGTATCCACTATATTTTTTCTCATACTCAATGGAAATCAAAGAGCAAACTAGGAAGCAAGCCGCAGGTTGCTCAAAACACTGTTTTGAGGTTGCAGATGGAAGCTGACGTGGTTTGAAGAGATTTTCGAAGAGTATTATATTTCAAAAGGCCGAAGTAAGCTTACTCCGACCTGTTAGTATTGTCTTAAAAAGATTGATTTTTATTCTGGTTCTACCAAAATTTTAATTTGTGACTTATCTTGAGTTAATTCGATAAAGCCTTCTTCGACGATATTTTCCAATTTAATTTTCTTAGTAACTAATTTTTCAGCAGAGAAGTAGCCTTGTTCCATCAATTCTAATACTTTAGGGAAGATATGACGATAAGCAATGATTCCTTTTAGTGTCTTTTCTTGGATTGCAAATTCATTCGGATTAATATTTGCTTCTCGTTCCCAGATAGAGACCACCATGCACTCACCTGCTTTATGTACGGCAGCTAAGGCTTGTCCTAAAACTACTGGCACACCCGTTACTTCATAAGAAACATCTACACCACCGTTTGTTAAACGATGAATAGCTTCAACAGCTGTTTCACCTTCTTCCGGACGGACAACGATAGCTCCTAACTCTTCAGCTTTTGCTTGACGTTCAGGTGATAGTTCAACAGCATAAATCTTAGAAGCACCCGCTGCACGAAGGGCTTCTACAATTAAGAGACCAATCGGACCTAAGCCAAAGACAGCAGCAGTATCACCAGCTTTTAGTGCTGATTGACGAACTGCATAAACTGCAACAGCAGCTGGCTCAGTGAGAGCAGCTTGCTCATAGCTTAAGCTATCTGGAATGACATGTACTAAGTCGCCGTCTAAAACACAATATTTGGCAAATCCACCGTCTGCAGCTAAACCGACAAAATTAAGGTTTGGATCCAAATTATAATTACCAACTAAGTTATTCTTAGCTAGAATTGGTTCTACAGCAACACGATCACCAACTTTAACACGAGTAACATCGCTTCCGACTTCTACAATTTCACCAGAAAATTCATGCCCCAGTGTTACTGGTGCTTTTTGACCAGAATAGACATGTTCTTCTGTTGGGATGAAGATAGGACCATCTAAAAATTCGTGGAGGTCAGTACCACAAATTCCTGTGAATTTAACAGCAACTTTTACTTGGTGCGGAAGTACCTCAGGGACTTCTACTTCTTGAATACGAACATCTTTTGCTGCATGCCAGCGAGCTGCTTTCATTGTAGCCATATGACTAACTCCTTTTTGTTGCGATTTTTAGTTTTCCTTTTAGGAAACTTTACATGTAATATTGTAAACGCTTTCCCTGTGTTTGTCAAGAAAAAACCAACCTCAGGGCTGGTTTCCTTTACATATTAATCTTCTTTCAACTTCGCCAATTCTTGGGCAAGGAGTTTAAGGGCGACTTGTGGGTTGGCTTGGCCCTTGGTTGCTTTCATAAGGAAGCCTGTAAAGGCCTTATCTGCGTTGCGTTTGCCTGACTTGAAGTCGGCAACAGCTGCTTCGTTATCGGCAAAGACTTGGTGGATGATTGGGATCAGGATTTCAGGATCTGAGATTTGAACCATACCTGCTTTTTCCACGTATTCACGCGCGCCACCGCCATTTTTAGCTAGGTGGACAAAGACTTTCTTGGCAATCTTAGAAGAGATAGTGCCGTCTTCGATGATGGCAATCATTTCAACCAAGTTTTCTGGTGTCAATTCGATTTGTTCCAGTGTCTTGCCTTCTGCGTTCAAGAACTGAGCAACTTCACCTTGTAGCCAGTTAGAGACTTGTTTGGCATCACCACCGAGGGCAACAGCTTTTTCAAAGAAGTCAGAAGTGACTTTATTTGCAGTCAACTGACTAGCATCGTAGTCTGACAAGCCAAGTTCAGATACATAACGTGCACGGCGTTCTTTTGGAAACTCTGGCAACTCTGTACGCATTTGCTCGATCCACTCGTCTGAGATTTCAAAGAGGGGTAGGTCTGGCTCTGGGAAGTAGCGGTAGTCTGCAGCACCTTCCTTGACACGCATGAGGATGGTTGCCTTGTTTGCCTCATCATAACGACGAGTTTCTTGGCGAATTTGACCACCTGAGCGAAGGATTTCAGCTTGACGTTGGACTTCATATTCAAGACCTTTGCGAACGTTTGAGAAGGAATTCAAGTTCTTCAACTCAGTCTTAGTACCGAATTTCTCTTGACCATAAGGTCGAAGAGAGATGTTGGCATCCACACGCATAGAACCTTCTTCCATCTTAACGTCAGAAATGCCAGCGTACTGGATAACTTCCTTGAGGGCTGTTAGGTAAGCATAGGCTTCTTCTGGCGAACGCATGTCAGCTTCAGATACAATCTCAATCAATGGCACCCCTTGGCGGTTGAGGTCAACATAAGAGTAGCCATCTGTACCATGGGTATTTTTACCTGCATCTTCTTCTAAGTGAGCACGTTCGATACCGATTTTTTTAGTTGTACCGTCTTCTAGTTCCACTTCAATCCAACCGTTGTAGCCGATTGGTTCATCAAACTGAGAAATTTGGTAGGCTTTGGGATTATCAGGATAGAAGTAGTTTTTGCGGTCAAAGTGCATCTTTTTGTGGATGTCCATGTTGAGGGCGAGAGCTGCCTTGATACCAGCATCGACAACACCTTTATTGAGAACTGGTAGAACTCCTGGGAAAGACCAGTCAATGACGTTAGTGTTAGCATTTTGGTCATTTCCAAAGTGGGCAGAAGTAGGTGAGAAGATTTTTGAATTGGTGTTGAGCTCTACGTGGACTTCAAGTCCGATGACTGTTTCAAAGTTCATTAGTTGTCACCTCCAAAAATCACAGGTTGTTGTTTGTGGTAGTCTGTTGTTGCTTCAAAAGCAGCAGCAGCTTGGTAAATAGTTTCTTCAGAGTATTTAGGGCCAATCAATTGTAGACCGACAGGTAGACCTTGAGAGAAACCAGCAGGAATCGAAATTCCTGGTAGACCAGCTAAGTTGACTGGAATGGTCAAGAGGTCAGCCAAGTACATGGCAACTGGGTCGTGGTTGAGGGAGTCCAAGTCATAGGCAACACTTGGTGCAGTTGGGCCCAAAATCAAGTCGTAATCCGCAAAGACTTTTTCGAAATCTTGGATGATGAGGGTACGGACCTGACCAGCCTTTTTGTAGTAGGCATCGTAGTAACCTGATGAAAGACTGAATGTACCAAGCATGATACGGCGTTTCACTTCTTCACCGAAACCTTGGCTACGGCTGTTTACATAGATTTCATCAAGGTTGGTTGCATCCTCTGCACGATAGCCGTAACGGATACCGTCAAAACGTTGCAAGTTTGATGAAGCTTCTGATGAAGCGATGATGTAGTAAACGGCAACACCGTATTTAGAGTGAGGAAGGCTGACTTCTTCAACGATGGCACCCAGTTTTTCAAAGTGTTTAGCCGCATTAAGAATGGCTTCCTTAACCTCTGGGTCAATCCCTTCACCAAGGTATTCCTTAGGCAAAGCGATTTTCATGCCCTTGATGTCTTGGCCGATTTTTGAAGTAAAGTCGGCAATGCGGACAGGAGCAGAAGTAGAGTCTTTGGCATCTTCGCTAGCAATAGCGTTGAGCAAGAGGGCATTTTCCTTAACAGTAGGAGCAAAAGGTCCAATCTGGTCTAATGAGCTACCAAAGGCAATGAGACCGAAACGTGAAACCGTTCCGTAGGTTGGTTTGAGACCAACGATCCCGTTGAAGGCAGCAGGTTGGCGGATGGAACCACCGGTATCAGAACCAAGTGACAAGCGGACTTGTCCTGAGGCTACGGCTGCGGCAGAACCACTTGATGAACCACCAGGAACCTTGGTCTGGTCCCAAGCATTTTTAGTCGCACCGTAGTGAGAAGTTTCACCTGAACCACCCATGGCAAATTCGTCCATGTTAGTTTTTCCTACGACAATCATGCCTTTCGCTTTTGCATTGGCAACCGCAGTCGCATCAAAGATTGGCTCGTAGTTGTAGAGCATTTTTGAGGCTGCAGTTGTGAGAATACTGTCTGTAGAGATATTATCTTTGACAGCAAGTGGAATTCCTGAAAGGATGTTATCAGCGTCAATTCCAGCTTCATCAATGGCTTTAGCTTGAGCAAGGGCTTGCTCCTCAGCTATGGTAACAAAAGCGTTGATAGCTGTCTCGCGAGACTTGATATCTTCAAGCGTAGCTTGGGTCAATTCAGTTGCAGAAATTTCCTTAGAGACAAGGAGATTGTGCAAGTCTTCAATGGTTTTATTGTTAAAAGTCATTAGGCATCTCCTCCATCGTCTAGGATAGCTGGTACCTTGATATAGTAGTTGTCTTTTTCAGGTACGTTTTTAAATAAGCGATCACGGTCTGTTCCTTCTTCGGCCACATCAGGGCGGAGCACAGTCTTGCGATCAGCCATGGTCGTAGTAGGTGCGACACCAGTTGTGTCAACTTCGCCCAGCAATTCAACCATGTCAACAATCTTAGACAAGGTCGTCGCAAAGGCAGCAGTTTCTTCTTCAGAGAATCTTAATTTTGAAAGATTGGCAACGTGTGTTACCTCTTCTTGCGTAATTTTCATCTTGCATCCTTTCGTGAAATGATGATTTTTAGTCTGTTCTATTTTACCATATTTTCCTATAAATAAGGGAGGGATAAGTGAAAAGAAATAGAAATTGAAAAAAATGGCAAAATCCGATATAATGGAGTGTTGAAAGGAATGGTAAAATCCAATGTAGAAATCATTCTTAGCTATTGAAACAAGAAAAATAGAGAATCAAAGAAAGAGAACTTATGAATATTCAAGAAGAAATTAAGAAACGTCGTACCTTTGCTATCATCTCCCACCCGGACGCGGGGAAAACTACTATTACTGAGCAGTTGCTCTACTTTGGAGGCGAGATTCGTGAGGCTGGTACGGTAAAAGGAAAGAAAACAGGGACTTTTGCCAAGTCTGACTGGATGGATATCGAGAAGCAACGTGGGATTTCGGTTACTTCATCTGTTATGCAATTTGACTACGACGGAAAACGCGTGAATATCCTCGATACGCCAGGGCACGAGGACTTCTCAGAAGATACCTATCGTACCTTGATGGCGGTGGATGCTGCGGTCATGGTGGTGGACTCTGCCAAGGGTATCGAGGCCCAAACTAAGAAATTGTTTGAGGTTGTGAAACACCGTGGTATTCCAGTCTTTACCTTTATGAACAAGCTCGACCGTGACGGTCGTGAACCTTTGGATCTTTTGCAAGAATTGGAAGAAGTCTTGGGCATTGCGAGTTACCCGATGAACTGGCCAATCGGGATGGGGAAAGCCTTCGAGGGGCTCTATGACCTCTATAACCAACGCTTGGAGCTCTATAAAGGGGATGAGCGTTTTGCTAGTTTAGAAGATGGGGACAAGCTTTTTGGCAGCAACCCTTTCTACGAGCAAGTCAAGGATGATATTGAACTTTTAAATGAAGCTGGGAATGAGTTTTCAGAGGAAGCTATTCTGGCTGGAGAATTGACACCAGTCTTCTTCGGTTCAGCTTTGACAAACTTTGGTGTGCAAACATTCCTTGAAACTTTTCTCAAGTTTGCTCCAGAGCCACATGGACATAAGAAAACAGACGGAGAAATTGTTGATCCTTACGATAAGGACTTCTCAGGATTTGTCTTTAAAATCCAAGCCAACATGGACCCTCGACACCGTGACCGTATTGCCTTTGTACGTATCGTATCGGGTGAATTTGAACGTGGCATGAGTGTCAACTTGCCTCGTACTGGTAAGGGTGCTAAACTGTCTAATGTTACCCAGTTTATGGCTGAAAGTCGTGAGAATGTGACCAATGCCGTGGCAGGAGATATCATCGGGGTTTACGATACAGGAACTTATCAGGTTGGGGATACCTTGACAGTTGGAAAAAACAAGTTTGAGTTTGAACCACTACCGACCTTTACACCTGAGATTTTCATGAAAGTTTCTGCCAAGAATGTCATGAAGCAAAAATCCTTCCACAAGGGGATTGAGCAACTAGTGCAAGAAGGTGCTATTCAGCTTTATAAGAATTACCAAACAGGCGAGTACATGCTGGGAGCTGTCGGTCAACTCCAGTTTGAAGTCTTCAAGCACCGTATGGAAGGCGAGTACAATGCTGAAGTGGTTATGAGCCCGATGGGTAAAAAGACCGTTCGTTGGATCAAGCCTGAGGACTTGGATGAACGAATGTCATCAAGCCGAAATATCTTGGCTAAAGACCGTTTCGACCAACCAGTCTTCCTCTTTGAAAATGACTTTGCTCTTCGTTGGTTTGCAGATAAGTATCCAGACGTAGAGTTAGAAGAGAAGATGTGATTCAGTAAGCCTACTTGATTGCAAAGCAATCTAAGTAGGCTACGGCAAGTCCTATTAGACTTGCCTAACTGCTTCACTAACTGAGTTTTACAAATGGAATCGATTTGTAAAACTCAGTGTCGTAATCTAATAATAGGTAACCGCTATGGCGGCTTACCTAAACGCTTCACTAGGAAAAATCCACGAATATTATCGATTCGTGGATTTTTCCGTCGTAACAGAAAGGAAGTGGTCTAGCTAACTATGTTTTGTAAATGTAATCGATTTGCAAAACTCCGTGTCGTAGTTGAGTAAATTTATTTGATTATGTAACAACATAAGTAACTAACGCTAAGTTTCTATGGAACTTGGCTAGGCGTTTCACTGGGAAAAGTCCGCGAATGATATTGATTCGTGGACTTTTCCGTCGTAATAGATAAAAAGGGTAACTGTCTTACTAACTATGTTTGGCAATAGAATCGATTTGCCAAACTCCATGTAGTGGATAATAATACTGCAAAGTTTGCAGTATTTTATCTCAGCATTCTATAAAAAGATGTTGAATATTAAGCCTTATTCATTTTACTATTAACCTTTATGGTAATAACTTATAAATAAAAGAAAACTTCAGATATTCACCTTTTGTGGTTGGTCTGAAGTTTTCTTTCTTTATACTCAATGAAAATCAAAGAGCAAACTAGGAAGCTAGCCGCAGGCTGTACTGGAGTACGGCAAGGTAAAGCTGACGTAGTTTGAATTTGATTTTCGAAGAGTATTACTGTCCATATTTTTTGTAAAAATTAACTTTTACTTGGATGAAGGTTTTGGCTTCACGTAGGAGTTGGAGGAGCGTGGCGCGAGTTTCAAATTCTTCTCTTGTCTTGGGCAGACTGCGGTTGCGGAAGACTTCCAGATAGCGTTCGATTTCATCTAGCAAATCAGAAGCAGGATTGGTCTGGCTCAGTTGTCCAGCAATTTTTGAAAAGAGTTGGGCCAAAATCAGACTCTCACTGGCAGCTAGGTGACAGGTGTTGATTTGCTGGGCCATGTTTCGCAGGATACGACTTTGTCGCTGTCTCATTTCAAAATAGTGGATATGGTAGTCGGTCTGGTGAAAGAGGTGGTCAGAGTGATCTAGATAGACCAGTCTGAGGGCTTCTTCCAAAAGGGTGTCCAATTCTTCAACCAGTTGTGCTCGGTTGCGTCCATCCCCTCTGGATAAATAATATTTGAAGCGCTGGAGGATATCTTTTAACTTTTCTTCTACCAATGTGTGGTAATGATGAATTTCCTCTTCTCGTGAAGGCATGTAGAGATTGACAAGTAAGGCAAATCCTGTACCGATTGCAAAGAGAAGGAATTCATTGACTAGAAGGTCTGGAGAGGTTGACTCTTGAACCAAGAGGTGGCTAACCAAAACGCTACTTGGTGTGATGCCAATTTCCCAGCCCATCTTGTAGGCCAGGGGAACGTATAGGGCAAGATAGAGGCCAAGGCTCCAGATATGAAATCCGCTCAAGTGAAAAGCCAAAACACCAATAGCCAGAGCTAGAAGCATGGAAAAAAGACGATTGCGAGCCAGTTTTAAAGTACTTCTACGCGTATCAGATAGGCTCAAGAGAGCGATGATTCCGGCCGAGACAGCTGAGGAGAGATTGAGAAAATAAGCAAGAAGGTAGGCAAGACAGGTAGCTAAGATGAGCTTGGTCGTACGTTGGCTAATAGACATAAGAATTTCCTAATAAGTTAGAATAAAAGCGTAAAAGACAAGACCTGAGCAGGCTTGCCTTTATGAGTTATTTTTTACGGGCTGCTGCGTATTCGGCAACGGCAGTAAAGAGGACATCTGTAGAAGAGTTGAGGGCTGTTTCACATGAGTCTTGGATGACACCAATCACAAATCCAACTCCGACAACTTGCATGGCAATATCGTTAGAAATACCAAAAAGGCTACAAGCAACTGGGATAAGAAGGAGGGAACCTCCCGCAATACCAGAAGCACCACAGGCTGAGATAGCTGCCACTACACTGAGAACAAAGGCTGTCGCAAAGTCAACAGGGATTCCAAGAGTGTTAACTGCAGCAAGGGTTAAAACGTTAATAGTAATCGCTGCCCCGGCCATGTTGATAGTAGAGCCGAGTGGGATAGAAACCGAATAGGTATCTGGATCTAGTCCGAGGTCATGGCATAGTTTCATGTTGACAGGGATGTTAGCCGCAGAACTACGAGTGAAGAAGGCTGTCACACCGCTGACACGCAAACATTTCCAAACGAGGGGATAAGGATTTCTCTTCATAAAGAGAAAGGCAATCAATGGATTGACAACCAGAGCGACAAAGAACATAGTTGTCACCAAGAGGGCAAGCAAGATTCCGTAGTTAGCTAGGCTTCCGATTCCCTTATCAGAGATGGTTTTGAAGACAAGACCAAGGATACCAAATGGAGCTAGGTTGATAATCCATTCGACAATCTTAGAAGTCACATCAGCCATAGTTTTCAGCAATTCTTTACTGTTTTTGCTGGCCTCTCTCATAGCAATCCCGAAAATGACTGCCCATGATAGGATACCGATGTAGTTGGCAGTAATAAGGGCATTGACTGGATTGTCAACCAGTTTGAGCAAGAGGTTGCTGAGGACCTGGCCAATTCCATCTGGTGGTGCGATTTCTGTATTGGCACTATTTAAGGTAATCTCAACAGGGACGATGAAACTTGCTAGGACAGCAACAAGTGCCGCTGCAAAGGTCCCTACCAAGTAAAGGAAGATAACCGTTTTCATGTTGCTATCTTGTCCCTTTTGATGTTGGGAAAGGGCGTTAGCAACGAGGGCAAAGACTAGAATAGGTGCGATGGCTTTTAGACCGCCAACAAAGAGAGCTCCAAGTAAACCAATTCCTGAAATGTTAGGAAGTGTCAGCCCTAGGGTTCCTCCAATAAGCATGCCAATCAAAATCCGTTTGATTAGACTCGCCTTATTCCAAGCATGAATGATTTTTTTCATAACAATCTCCTTTGTTGTGTAATGTTTATGATTATAGTATAAACATGAGCTAAAATCAAGAATTTTCTGTCTATTTTGACTATTATTTTTGAATATTTATCACCTGTGAAAGTATGGTATAATAAATGAAAGGAGTTTTCTATGAAAGAATTTTTTCAAACCTACCTCAATAAGCTTGATATAACAACGATTATTGAGAATATCTTAACTAAGTTACTTTCTCTGTTATTTCTATTTTTGCTATTCTATATAGCTAAGAAACTGCTCCATACTATGGTGCAGAGAATTGTTAAACCTTCTTTAAAAATGTCTCGCCACGATGTCGGGCGTCAGAAAACCATCTCACGTTTATTAGAGAATGTGTTTAATTATACTCTTTATTTCTTTTTACTTTACTGCATTTTGTCGATTTTAGGGTTGCCAGTTTCAAGTTTACTGGCGGGTGCTGGAATTGCTGGGGTGGCTATTGGGATGGGAGCCCAAGGTTTTCTGTCTGATGTTATCAATGGCTTTTTCATTCTCTTTGAACGTCAACTGGATGTAGGAGATGAGGTCGTTCTGACAAATGGTCCTATTACTGTATCAGGCAAGGTTGTCAGCGTTGGCATTCGAACAACGCAACTTAGAGGAGAAGACCAGGTTCTGCACTTCGTTCCTAATCGCAATATCACCGTCGTTAGCAATTTCTCTCGGACAGACCAGGCCTGAAATTTTAGCAGATTTATGGTACAATAGAAAGAGTTTGGTAAAGGAGAGAAGATGTTTTTAGAAAAACGGTTGGGCAATGGCTGTGCCTGGATTAACCTAGATTTGGACAAGTTGAAGAAACTAGAGGACCTTTCTGAAATCTATGGTTTGGACAAGGAAACCATTGAGTACGCACTGGATAGGAATGAGCGTGCCCACATGGATTATCACCGTGAAAATGGGACTGTGACCTTTATCTACAATGTCTTGAACTTGAAAAAGGATAAGGAATACTACGAAGCCTTTCCCATGACCTTTATCGTGGAGCATCGTCGCCTGATTACCATTAGTAATACTAAGAACGCTTATGTCGTTGAACAAATGACCCGTTATCTGGACAGTCATGACACGCTTTCGATTTACAAGTTTCTCTTTGCCAGTCTGGAAATCATCAGCAATGCCTACTATCCTGTCATCGAGCAGATGGACAAGA
Source organism: Streptococcus mitis (assembly GCF_905187535.1). Lineage (GTDB taxonomy): Bacteria > Bacillota > Bacilli > Lactobacillales > Streptococcaceae > Streptococcus > Streptococcus mitis_BS. The sequence continues at coordinate 69,168 of NZ_CAJJIE010000002.1, read as the reverse complement.
GTAAGGATGAGGTTAATGGCCTCTTGCGTCAGCGGACGACCAAGAAAAACCTTTTTGCCCTTTCCGACTTGGAAACCGGTATGGTTTATCTTACTGCGGCTGCTAAGCAAAATCGCATGTTACTAGAGCATATTCAAGGGCATGCCCTTTATCGTAGTTTTAATGAGATTGAGAGAGAGCAGTTTGATGATGCCATGATTGAAGCTCATCAGCTGGTGTCCATGACAGATTTGATTTCTCAAGTTCTCCAACAACTATCAGCATCTTACAACAACATCCTAAACAATAATCTGAATGATAATTTGACAACCTTGACCATCATTTCAGTCTTACTAGCCGTTCTGGCAGTCGTGACAGGCTTTTTCGGAATGAATGTTCCGCTCCCTTTAACAGATGAACCCCATGCTTGGCTCTATATCAGCTTGGCAAGTGCAGGTTTGTGGATTGTCCTATCATTGTTGCTAAGGAAAATTGCGAAAAAAAGTTAAGAAAAGGAGCCAGAATGGCGATTGAAAATTACATGCCAGATTTTGCTGTGGAAGCAGTCTATGATCTGACAGTCCCAAGCCTGCAGGCGCAAGGAATCAAGGCTGTTTTGGTCGATTTGGACAATACTCTCATTGCTTGGAACAACCCTGATGGGACACCAGAAATGAAGCAATGGCTACATGATCTCCGTGACGCGGGTATTCGCATCATTGTGGTCTCAAATAACACCAAAAAACGAGTTCAACGAGCAGTTGAAAAATTTGGGATTGATTACGTTTATTGGGCTCTGAAGCCCTTCACATTTGGGATTGATCGTGCCATGAAGGAATTCCACTATGAGAAAAGTGAAGTGGTCATGGTCGGTGACCAGCTTATGACAGATATACGAGCAGCCCACCGTGCAGGCATTCGCTCGATTTTAGTCAAACCCTTGGTCCAACATGACTCTATTAAGACGCAGATTAACCGAGCTCGTGAGCGTCGTGTGATGCGAAAAATCACTGAAAAGTACGGACCGATTACATATAAAAAAGGAATTTAACTATGGAAGAAATTCTCTGTATTGGTTGTGGAGCAACCATTCAGACGACAGACAAGGCTGGTCTTGGATTTACCCCCCAGTCGGCACTAGAAAAAGGTTTGGAGACTGGCGAAGTCTATTGCCAACGCTGTTTCCGTCTCCGTCACTACAATGAAATCACGGATGTCCAGTTGACGGACGACGATTTCCTCAAGCTCTTGCACGAGGTGGGAGATAGTGATGCCTTGGTGGTCAATGTCATTGATATCTTTGACTTTAATGGCTCTGTTATCCCAGGCTTACCACGTTTTGTATCAGGAAATGATGTCCTCTTGGTCGGAAATAAAAAAGATATCCTGCCCAAGTCTGTTAAACCGAGCAAGATTAGCCAATGGCTCATGGAGCGTGCCCACGAAGAAGGTCTCCGTCCTGTCGATGTCGTCCTAACTTCAGCACAGAACAAACATGCTATTAAGGAAGTCATTGACAAGATTGAACACTACCGTAAGGGTCGCGATGTCTATGTGGTCGGTGTGACCAATGTTGGGAAATCGACCCTAATTAATGCCATTATCCAAGAAATCACGGGTGACCAGAATGTCATCACGACTTCGCGTTTCCCAGGGACAACCTTGGATAAGATTGAGATTCCGCTTGATGACGGATCTTATATCTACGATACGCCGGGAATTATCCACCGTCACCAGATGGCCCATTATTTGACTGCCAAAAACCTCAAGTATGTCAGTCCTAAAAAGGAAATCAAGCCTAAAACCTATCAGCTCAATCCAGAGCAAACCCTGTTTCTAGGTGGACTCGGACGATTTGACTTCATATCAGGAGAAAAGCAAGGATTCACAGCCTTCTTTGACAATGAACTCAAACTCCACCGTACCAAGCTTGAAGGCGCTAGTGCTTTCTACGACAAGCACCTAGGAACCCTTCTAACACCACCAAATAGTAAGGAAAAAGAAGATTTCCCAAAACTAGTCCAACATGTCTTTACCATCAAGGACAAGACTGACCTAGTCATCTCAGGCCTAGGCTGGATCCGCGTAACAGGCACCGCCAAAGTCGCCGTCTGGGCACCCGAAGGCGTTGCCGTCGTCACACGAAAAGCAATTATTTAAAACAAAATCGCTGAGCGAATAAAGTGAGCTCATATAGAGATAGTTATTGCCGTGGTGTCTTGCCAATCTGTAGATTGGCAAGGGGCACAATTGAGACCAAGGCTCAATTGTGAGGTCAGGAAATCCATTTTTCAAAGATGAGATCTTTGGAAAATTAGTTCCGACCGTCCCTCACCACCTAAAATAACTATCAAAAAACAAGGAAGAAAATTATGTCATTAACATCAAAACAACGTGCCTTCCTCAATAGCCAGGCACACACCCTCAAACCCATCATCCAAATCGGGAAAAATGGTCTCAACGACCAAATCAAAACCAGCGTCCGTCAAGCACTTGACGCCCGCGAATTGATTAAGGTAACTCTTTTACAAAACACAGATGAAAACATTCACGAAGTAGCTGAAATTTTGGAAGAAGAAATCGGTGTGGATACAGTCCAAAAAATCGGACGCATCTTGATTTTGTTTAAACAATCCAGCAAAAAAGAAAATCGCAAGATTTCTAAAAAAGTCAAAGAAATCTAAAAAAGACACTCCAAGGAACTGTTTTTACAGAGAAATAAAGGAGACTAGCCTATGGCAATCGAATTATTGACTCCCTTTACCAAGGTAGAGTTGGAGCCAGAAATCAAGGAGAAAAAACGCAAACAAGTCGGGATTTTAGGGGGAAATTTTAACCCTGTTCATAATGCCCATCTAATCGTTGCGGACCAAGTACGTCAGCAGTTAGGACTGGACCAGGTTTTGCTAATGCCGGAATACCAACCCCCTCATGTGGACAAAAAAGAAACTATCCCTGAACATCACCGTCTCAAGATGCTTGAGTTGGCGATTGAGGGGATTGAAGGCCTAGCCATTGAAACCATCGAGTTGGAGCGTAAGGGTATTTCCTACACCTACGACACCATGAAAATCTTGACAGAGCAACATCCTGATACGGATTATTACTTCATTATTGGTGCGGATATGGTGGACTATCTGCCTAAGTGGTACCGAATTGATGAGCTGGTCGACTTGGTTCAGTTTGTGGGGGTTCAGCGCCCACGCTACAAGGCAGGGACTTCCTATCCCGTTATCTGGGTGGATGTGCCTCTCATGGATATCTCGTCCAGCATGGTGCGTGATTTCCTTGCCCAAGGTCGAAAACCTAACTTTCTCCTACCTCAGCCGGTGCTAGACTACATCGAGAAGGAGGGGCTTTACTGATGGCATACCAAGACTATATCAACTGTTCTCGTGAGGTTTTGTTGGAAAGAATGGCAGAGCTTCTGCCTGAAAAACGGTTAACCCATTGTTTGGGGGTGGAGAGTGCAGCCATAGAATTGGCTCAGCGATTCGGAGTTGATGCTGAGAAAGCTGGTCTTGCAGGTCTCCTTCATGATTATGCTAAAAAGTTGTCAGATCAGGAATTTCTGGACTTGATTGACCGTTATCAGCTAGACTCTGACCTCAAAAACTGGGGCAATAATGTCTGGCATGGGATGGTTGGCATCTACAAGATTCAGGAAGATTTGGATTTACATGATTCAGAAATCCTGCGAGCCATTGAAATCCATACAGTCGGTGCTGGTCAGATGACAGACCTAGATAAGGTCATCTATGTCGCAGACTATATCGAGCACAATCGAGCCTTTCCTGGAGTGGATGTGGCGCGTGAGATTGCAAGTTTGTCACTTAATAAGGCAGTGGCCTACGAAACAGCTCGTACCGTGGAGCATCTAGCTCACCAGGGATTCCCCATCTATCCCCAAACCCTTGAAACCTATAACGCCTTTGTACACTATTTGAAAGAGGACTAAATGAACGAAAAAGAATTACTAGAACTAGTCGTGAAAGCGGCTGATGAGAAACGTGCGGAGGATATCCTCGCACTTGACGTACAAGATTTGACCAGCGTGACGGACTACTTTGTTATCACTAGCTCGATGAATAGCCGTCAGTTGGACGCTATCGCTGACAATATCCGTGAAAAAGTAGCTGAAGCAGGCTTTAAAGGAAGTCATATCGAAGGTGATGCAACTGGAGGCTGGGTCTTGCTGGACCTAGGCGCTGTCGTTGTGCATATCTTTTCAGAAGAAATGCGTGCTCACTATAACTTAGAAAAGCTATGGCATGAGGCAAATTCAGTAGATATTTCAGAAGCTCTTGCTTAGAAGACGAACTCAGTTGCAGTCAACTGGGTTTTATTTACTTATTTTAGAAAATTTGATAGAAAGGTAAAGAGCGAGTGGTGTTTGCCATGGAGGCTCTTGGTATCATGATTATGGCAACTTATGAAACTTTTGCGGCGGTCTATGATGCGGTCATGGATGACAGTTTATACGACAAATGGACTGATTTTTCTTTGCGTCATTTGCCTAAGACAAAGGATAGAAAGAAGCTTTTGGAATTGGCTTGTGGGACAGGCATCCAGTCTGTGCGATTTTCTCAGGCAGGTTTTGATGTGACTGGACTTGATTTAAGCGAGGATATGTTGAAGATTGCTGAGAAGAGAGCGGCTTCAGCCAAACAAAAGATTGATTTTATCGAAGGCAATATGCTGGATTTATCCAAGGCAGGTCAATACGACTTTGTCACTTGTTATTCGGACTCTATCTGCTACATGCAGGATGAGGTGGAAGTAGGCGACGTCTTTAAAGAAGTCTATAATACTCTTAATGAAGATGGAGTTTTCATCTTTGATGTGCATTCGACCTACCAGACAGATGAAGTTTTTCCAGGCTATTCCTACCATGAAAATGCGGAAGATTTTGCCATGCTTTGGGACACCTATGAGGATGCGGCGCCTCACTCCATCGTGCATGAGTTGACCTTCTTTATCAAGGAAGCGGATGGTTCCTTTAGTCGTCACGATGAAGTACATGAGGAGCGGACCTATGAGGTCTTGACCTATGATATCTTGTTGGAACAGGCTGGATTCAAGTCTTTCAAACTCTATGCAGACTTTGAGGACAAGGAGCCAACAGAGACAAGTACCCGTTGGTTTTTTGTCGCGCAGAAGTAGGAGATTACTATGACCATCACAGGTATTATCGCGGAGTTCAATCCCTTTCATAATGGACATAAATACCTGTTGGATCAGGCGAAGGGACTGAAAATCGTAGCCATGTCTGGAAATTTCATGCAGCGTGGAGAGCCAGCTATCGTGGACAAGTGGACACGGGCCCAGATGGCGCTGAAAAATGGAGCGGATCTGGTAGTGGAATTGCCCTTTTTAGTTAGTGTTCAGGCAGCAGATTTCTTTGGCCAAGGAGCTGTGGATATCTTGGCTCGGTTGGGGATTGATACCCTAGCTTTTGGGACAGAGGAAGTTCTGGATTATCAAAAAATTTCTGACTTATACACAGATCAAGGTGCTAAGATGGAGAAATTTGTGGAAAATCTGCCTGATTCCCTCTCTTATCCCCAGAAGACCCAGGCCATGTGGAAGGAATTTGCAGGTCTTGATTTTTCTGGTGATACGCCCAATCATGTTCTTGCTCTGGCCTATGCCAAGGCGGTTGCTGGGTACAACATCAAACTTCATCCGATTCAGCGTCAGGGCGCTGGTTACCATTCTGTGAACAAGGATGTGGACTATGCCTCGGCGACAGCCATCCGTCAGCACCAGAGGGACCAAGATTTCCTAGAACGCTTTATGCCATCTGTTGCTCTCTTTGAGCAGGCTAGTAAGGTGAGATGGGATGACTATTTTCCCTTGCTCCGCTATCAAATCTTGTCAAATCCAGACCTAACCAGCATCTATCAGGTCAATCAAGAAATGGCTGTGCGCATCAAGGATGCCATCAAGACAACCCGGTCTGTGGACGAATTGGTTGAGGCAGTTGCGACCAAACGTTACACCAAGGCGCGTGTCAGACGCCTCTTGACCTATATTTTGGTGCAGACCAGAGAAAGCGACTTGCCAGAAGGCATCCATGTTCTTGGTTTTACCGAAAAAGGCAGACAACATCTTAAATCTCTGAAAGGGCAGGTCCATCTAGTCAGCCGAATTGGCAAAGAACCATGGGATACCATGACCCAAAAGGCAGACCAGATCTACCAACTAGGACAGACAAATATCGCAGAGCAGAATTTCGGCAGAGTGCCGATTAGAATAGAATCAAACTAAGTCTACTGAAAGGTAGGCTTTTCTCAAATCTCTACTAAAACTAGGTTTCCTATAGAAATAGAGATTGCACTAATAAATTATAGGTGTTTAAACTCCAATTTCCCCAAAACATATTCTATTTTAGGTTTGTGAAAATCACTTTTTTATGGTAGAATGTAAAAGAATGTATGTCATTCGGAATAACAATAAAATGAGGTAAAAACATGGAAATCATGTCGCTTGCGATTGCTGTTTTTGCCGTCATCATTGGTTTAGTCATTGGATATGTCAGCATCTCAGCCAAGATGAAATCATCTCAGGAAGCTGCAGAGTTGATGCTTTTAAATGCTGAACAAGAAGCAACTAATTTACGTGGACAAGCTGAGCGTGAAGCGGATTTACTTGTTAATGAAGCGAAACGTGAAAGCAAGTCTCTTAAAAAAGAAGCACTATTGGAGGCCAAAGAAGAAGCCAGAAAATACCGTGAAGAAGTGGACGCTGAATTCAAATCAGAACGTCAAGAACTCAAACAAATCGAAAGTCGTTTGACAGAGAGAGCTGCTAGCCTTGATCGTAAGGACGACAATTTGACGAGTAAAGAACAAACACTTGAACAAAAAGAACAAAGTATTTCTGATAGAGCGAAAAACCTTGATGCGCGTGAAGAGCAATTAGAGGAAGTCGAAAGACAAAAAGAAGCAGAACTAGAGCGTATTGGTGCTCTGTCTCAGGCAGAAGCACGAGATATTATCTTGGCACAGACAGAGGAAAACTTGACCAAGGAGATTGCTAGCCGTATTCGCGAAGCTGAGCAAGAGGTCAAGGAACGTTCTGATAAAATGGCCAAGGACATTCTGGTTCAAGCTATGCAACGTATCGCTGGTGAATATGTAGCGGAGTCAACAAACTCAACGGTTCATCTGCCAGACGATACTATGAAGGGACGCATTATTGGTCGTGAAGGACGTAACATTCGTACCTTCGAAAGTTTGACAGGGGTTGATGTGATTATTGACGATACACCAGAAGTGGTGACCTTGTCAGGTTTTGACCCGATTCGCCGTGAGATTGCCCGTATGACTATGGAAATGTTGCTCAAAGATGGTCGTATTCATCCAGCTCGTATTGAAGAGTTGGTTGAGAAAAACCGTCAAGAGATTGACAATAAGATCCGTGAATACGGTGAGGCCGCTGCCTATGAGATCGGTGCGCCGAACCTCCATCCAGACTTGATGAAGATTATGGGACGTTTGCAGTTCCGTACCTCTTATGGACAAAATGTCTTGCGTCATTCGATTGAGGTTGCTAAGTTGGCTGGTATTATGGCTAGTGAGCTTGGTGAAAATGCGGCTCTTGCCCGTCGTGCTGGATTCCTTCACGATATCGGGAAAGCCATTGACCGTGAGGTTGAAGGTAGCCACGTTGAAATCGGTACGGAATTGGCACGTAAGTACAAGGAACACCCAGTTGTGGTCAATACGATTGCTAGTCACCACGGTGATGTTGAAGCTGAAAGCGTGATTGCAGTAATCGTTGCTGCAGCAGATGCCTTGAGTGCGGCACGTCCAGGTGCTCGTAGTGAGTCTCTTGAAAGCTACATCAAGCGTCTCCATGATTTGGAAGAAATTGCTAACGGCTTTGAAGGAGTGCAAAATAGCTTTGCCCTTCAAGCAGGACGTGAAATCCGTATCATGGTCAATCCAGGACAAATCAAGGACGACAAAGTCACAATCTTGGCTCATAAAGTTCGTGAGAAAATTGAAAACAATCTCGATTACCCAGGAAATATTAAGGTAACCGTGATTCGCGAGCTTCGCGCAGTAGATTATGCTAAATAAATAAGAAAGAGCAGTTGAAAAATTACTGCTTTTTTGTTACACTAGATAGAAAGACTGTAAAGGATAATCTGGCTTTTTGCCGTTATTCTAGAGAAATGTAATTTCGCAGACTGACTAAAAGGAGACACAATGGCAGACCGAGGCTTACTAATCGTTTTTTCTGGTCCTTCAGGGGTTGGAAAAGGAACGGTTAGAAGAGAGATTTTTGAGAGTTCTGAAAACCAATTTCAATACTCTGTATCGATGACGACACGCGCACAACGTCCTGGAGAAGTGGACGGTGTTGATTATTTCTTCCGTACTCGTGAAGAGTTTGAAGAGCTGATTCGTCAAGGACAGATGCTGGAATATGCAGAATATGTCGGCAACTACTACGGAACTCCTCTGACCTATGTCAATGAAACCTTAGACAAGGGAATTGATGTTTTCCTTGAAATTGAAGTTCAGGGCGCTCTTCAGGTCAAGAAAAAGGTTCCAGATGCTGTCTTTATCTTCCTGACACCACCAGATTTGGATGAATTGCAAGATCGCTTGGTAGGACGTGGAACCGACAGTGCAGAAGTGATTGCCCAACGAATCGAAAAAGCCAAGGAAGAAATTGCTCTTATGCGAGAGTATGATTACGCGATTGTCAACGATCAGGTGCCCCTAGCTGCTGAGCGTGTCAAACGTGTTATCGAAGTAGAGCACTTCCGTGTGGAACGTGTCATTGGTCACTATCAGGAGATGTTACCAAAATCTCCAACTACCCGATAAAATTTAGAAAATAGGTACAAGCAAATGATGTTAAAACCCTCTATTGATACCTTGCTCGACAAGGTTCCATCAAAATATTCACTCGTAATCTTGGAAGCAAAACGTGCCCACGAATTGGAAGCAGGTGCGCCAGCAACTCAAGGTTTCAAGTCTGAAAAATCAACTCTTCGCGCTTTAGAAGAAATCGAATCAGGAAACGTTACAATTCACCCAGATCCAGAAGGAAAACGTGAAGCAGTGCGTCGCCGTATCGAAGAAGAAAAACGCCGCAAAGAAGAAGAAGAAAAGAAAATCAAAGAGCAAATCGCTAAAGAAAAAGAAGATGGTGAAAAAATTTAAGGTTGGGGGGACTCAATCTTATTTTTTCTATTGCAAGAATATACTGACAAGGAGGAGGTGAGAAGATGGCGATTGCCAAGATTATTGTAGATGTGCCCTTGATGCAGACGGACCAGCCCTATAGTTACAGGATTCCAGAGGAATTTCTGGGAATGCTGGAAGTTGGGATGCGGGTTCATGTGCCCTTTGGTAAGGGGAATCGCCTGATTCAAGGGATTGTTCTTGGTTTGGAGTCACAATCAGATGAAGCGGAGATGGAGCAAGATTTAAAAGATATTGCCGAGGTGTTGGATTTTTCCCCTGTTCTGACGCAAGAACAACTCTGGCTGGCTGAGGAGCTTCGCAAATCTGTCTTCTCCTACAAAATCTCTATCCTCAAGGCCATGTTGCCGGGATTTCTAAATTCCAGCTATGACAAGATTCTCTATCCTCTGGAAGGTCTGAGTCAGGAAGACCGAGTGCGTCTATTTGGTTCAGAAGATTCGCTAGCCTTTTCTTCTCTAGATTTAGCTAAGCAAGCTGAAATGATGCATTTGACTAGAAAAGGTCTGCTTGGTCTGGAATATCAGGCAGTCGATCAAAAGAAGGTCAAAACTCAGTCCTGGTATGAGGTGAATCTTGCTCAATTAGAGGGTGTTGAGATTTCTGCGCGCGCCAAGAAAAAGTTGGAATTGAGAGACTATTTGCTGTCTCATCCTGAGAGTGCTTCCTTGGCTAGTTTGTTAGAGTTCTATTCGCGGGAGCAAGTCAACTTCTTTGTCGAACAAGGTGCTGTGACCATAGTCCAAAAGGAAGTGCAACGCTCGGCTGCTTATTTTGAAGGCATTGAAGCAAGTCAGCCTTTGGAGTTGAATCCAGAGCAAAGGCAGGCGCGTGATGCGGTTGTCAGTGCGATTGGCAGTCATCAGCCTCCTTTCCTCCTTCAAGGGATTACAGGAAGTGGGAAGACCGAGGTTTACTTGCAGATTATCCAAGGGGCCTTGGATAAGGGCAAAACTGCTATTTTGCTTGTGCCTGAGATTTCTTTGACTCCACAGATGACGGAACGTTTTATTGCTCGTTTTGGGGGCAAGGTAGCCATTCTACACTCAGGCCTGTCTAATGGTGAAAAGTATGACGAATGGCGCAAAGTGGAACGTGGAGACGCTCAAGTTGTTGTTGGTGCTAGATCTGCCATCTTTGCTCCGCTGAAAAATCTGGGGGTTATGATTATCGATGAAGAGCATGAAGCGACTTATAAGCAGGACAGCAATCCCCGTTACCACGCCAGAGAGGTAGCCATTTTACGAGCCCAGTACAACCAAGCAGCCCTGGTACTTGGTTCGGCAACTCCTAGTCTGGAAAGCCGTGCTCGGGCTGGTAAAGGCGTTTATCAACATTTACGTCTGACCCAACGGGCTAATCCTTTGGCTACAATCCCTGAGGTTCAAGTAATTGATTTTCGGGACTATATCGGACAGAATGAGACGTCAAACTTTACGCCCCCTTTGTTAGAGGCTATCCAAGACCGTCTGGCTAAAAAAGAGCAGGTGGTTCTCATGCTAAACCGCCGTGGTTATTCTAGCTTTGTTATGTGTCGGGAGTGTGGGACTGTGGATACTTGTCCCAACTGTGATATTTCCCTGACCTTGCACATGGATACCAAGACCATGAACTGCCATTATTGTGGTTTTTCAAAGGACATTCCTCAGGCCTGTCCTAACTGTAAGAGTCGCAGTATTCGTTACTATGGAACAGGGACTCAAAAGGCTTATGACGAGCTGGCAGAGCTCTTTCCTCAGGCCTGCATTTTGCGGATGGATGTGGATACGACCCGTAAGAAAGGTAGTCACCAAGCTCTTCTTGACCAGTTTGGACGAGGAGAAGCGGATATTTTACTTGGCACACAAATGATTGCCAAGGGATTGGATTTTCCCAATGTAACCCTAGTAGGAGTTCTTAATGCGGATACAGCTTTGAATCTGCCTGATTTCCGTTCTTCTGAGAGAACCTTCCAGCTCTTGACTCAGGTGGCAGGTCGGGCAGGTCGGGCTGAAAAAGCTGGTCAGGTCTTGATCCAGTCCTACAATCCGCAACACTATGCTATTCGATTTGCCAAGGATCAGGACTACGAAGGTTTTTACGCCTATGAAATGGGTATTAGACGACAACTTGGTTATCCACCTTACTATTTCACGATTGGCATTACCCTTTCTCACAAGAAGGAAGAAGAGGTTGTTAAACGTGCTTATGATGTTATGAATATTTTGAGGTCAGGTTTGTCCGAAACAAGTAAGATTCTAGGGCCAACACCCAAACCCATCGCCCGTACCCACAACCTCTATCATTACCAGATTTTGATTAAATACCGTTTAGAAGATGAGCTAGGTCCGACTCTAAATCAGGTTCTGGCCTTGACTCAAGAACGGGAAAATAGTGAGCTCCGTCTCAGCATTGACCATGAGCCACAGCAATTTTTATAAGAAGGAGAAGATATGACAAAATTAATCTTTATGGGGACACCCGACTTTTCAGCAACAGTCTTAAAAGGACTTTTGACAGATGACCGTTACGAAATTCTAGCCGTTGTGACCCAGCCAGACCGTGCTGTCGGCCGTAAAAAAGTGATTCAAGAAACCCCAGTTAAACAAGCTGCCAAAGAGGCAGGACTTCCTATCTACCAACCTGAAAAATTATCTGGAAGTCCAGAGATGGAAGAGATTATGCAGCTAGGAGCAGATGGAATTGTGACTGCTGCTTTTGGGCAGTTTCTTCCAAGTAAACTCCTTGATGGCATGGACTTTGCGGTCAATGTTCACGCTTCCCTCCTTCCTAAACACCGTGGTGGCGCTCCTATCCATTACGCCTTGATTCAAGGGGATGAGGAAGCTGGTGTGACCATTATGGAAATGGTTAAGGAAATGGATGCAGGAAATATGATTTCTCGTCGTAGTATTCCTATCACAGATGAGGACAATGTTGGAACCTTGTTTGAGAAATTAGCTCTTGTTGGTCGAGATTTGCTTTTGGACACTTTGCCTGGCTACATTGCTGGTGATATCAAACCTGAACCGCAGGATCCAAGTCAGGTTACTTTCTCGCCAAATATCAAGCCAGAGGAAGAAAAATTGGACTGGAATAAAAGCAATCGTCAACTTTTCAACCAAATCCGTGGGATGAACCCGTGGCCTGTTGCCCATACTCTCCTTAAGGGAGACCGCTTTAAGATTTATGAAGCTCTACCAGTAGAAGGTCAGGGAAATCCAGGTGAGATCCTCTCTATTGGTAAGAAAGAATTGATTGTCGCAACGGCAGAAGGGGGTCTATCCCTCAAACAAGTGCAGCCAGCTGGTAAACCTAAGATGGATATTGCTTCCTTCCTCAACGGAGTTGGACGTACATTGACTGTAGGAGAACGATTTGGTGACTAAAGTAGAAACGGCTAGAAGTCTAGCTCTAGCAGTGCTAGAGGATGTTTTTATCAATCAAGCATACTCAAATATCGCCTTAAATAAGCATCTCAAGGGAAGTCAACTTTCAGCAGCAGACAAGGGCTTGGTGACAGAGCTGGTCTATGGAACGGTAGCCCGTAAACTGACTCTGGAATGGTACCTATCCCACTTTATCGAAGACAGAGACCAGTTAGACGGTTGGCTTTATGTCCTTCTTCTCATGAGTGCCTACCAGCTCCGCTATTTGGACAAGATTCCAGACCATGCTGTGGTCAATGAGGCAGTAGAATTGGCCAAAGTCCGTAAAAAAGGCAGTGAAAAATTGGTCAACGCTGTCCTTCGCCGTATCTTGCGTGAAGGCTGGCCAGATATTGCTAGCATCAAGCGAAAAAACAAGCGTGATTCCATTGCCTATTCTCTTCCAGTTTGGCTAGTTGCCAAGCTCAAGGAAGAATACGGAGAAGAGCGAGCTCAAGCTATCTTTGAAAGCCTTTTGGTGCGCAACAAGGCTAGTATTCGTGTAACGAACCTAGGACGAAAAGAAGAAATCCAAGTCTTGTTGGAGGCCAGTGATTCACCTTTGTCTGTTTTTGGTCTCGTCAAGGAGCAGGGGCATTTTGCGGGACATGACCTATTTTCAGAGGGAGCCATTACTATCCAAGATGAGTCCAGTCAATTGGTTGCGCCGACGCTTGATCTACAAGAAAATGAGCAGGTTCTAGATGCTTGTGCTGCTCCGGGAGGAAAAACGGCCCACATTGCTTCCTATCTTACGACAGGTCAGGTTATTGCTCTGGATTTATATGCCCACAAGTTGGACTTAATCCAAGAAAATGCCCAACGTTTAGGAGTTGCAGATCGGGTTCAAACGCAAAAATTGGATGCCAGAAAGGTGCATGAGTTTTTTGATCAGGATTCTTTTGATAAGATTTTAGTGGATGCTCCCTGTTCAGGAATCGGTCTTCTGCGTCGCAAACCAGATATCAAATACAATAAAGAAACGGCAGATTTCGCGTCCTTACAGGAAATTCAGCTAGAAATATTAGGTAGTGTTTGTCAAACACTACGCAAAGGTGGTATAATAACTTATAGTACCTGTACTATTGTCTCAGAAGAGAACTTTCAAGTCGTACAGGCATTTTTAGAAAGTCATCCTGAATTTGAGCAGGTGAAACTAGAACATGAATGTAAGGATATCATGAAAGATGGCTGTATCCTCATCACCCCTGAATTGTATGGAAGTGATGGATTCTTCATCAGCCAATTTCGCAAGATATCGGATTAGGAAGGAACTAACACATGGAAATTTCATTATTAACAGATGTTGGTCAGAAACGAACAAATAACCAAGACTATGTCAACCACTATGTCAATAGAGCTGGACGTACCATGATTATCCTAGCGGATGGTATGGGAGGTCATCGCGCGGGGAATATCGCTAGTGAAATGGCGGTAACAGACCTAGGTGTAGCTTGGGTCGATACTCAAATCGATACAGTTAATGAAGTGCGCGAATGGTTTGCTAATAACCTTGAGATTGAAAATCAAAGGATTAACCAATTGGGACAAAATGAAGCCTATAAAGGAATGGGAACAACCCTTGAGGCTGTAGCCATTATTGATAATCAGGCTATTTATGCTCACATCGGAGATTCTCGTATCGGTTTGATTCGTGGAGAAGAATACCACCAGTTAACGAGCGACCATTCTTTAGTCAATGAATTGCTTAAGGCTGGTCAATTGACACCTGAAGAAGCTGCTAGCCATCCACAGAAAAATATTATTACTCAATCTATTGGTCAAAAAGACGAAATTCAGCCTGATTTTGGAATGATTACCCTTGAGCTGGGAGACTATCTCTTACTCAATAGTGATGGCTTGACAAATATGATTTCAGGCAGTGAGATTTCTGATATTGTAACCAGCGATATTTCTTTGGCAGATAAGGCAGCAACCTTGATTCGTTTTGCCAACAATGCAGGTGGTTTAGACAATATCACAGTTGCCCTTATTGCTGTTAATGAGGAGGCAACAGAATGATCCAAATCGGCAAGATTTTTGCCGGGCGGTATCGAATTATCAAACAAATTGGTCGAGGAGGCATGGCAGATGTCTATTTGGCCAAGGATTTGATTTTGGACGGTGAAGAAGTGGCAGTAAAGGTCCTGAGGACCAACTACCAGACAGACCCGATTGCTGTGGCGCGTTTCCAGCGGGAAGCAAGAGCCATGGCGGATCTGGACCATCCTCATATCGTTCGGATTACAGATATCGGTGAAGAAGAGGGACAACAGTATCTCGCAATGGAATATGTTGCTGGATTAGACCTCAAACGCTATATCAAGGAACATCACCCTCTTTCAAATGAAGAAGCGGTTCGAATCATGGGACAAATCCTCTTGGCTATGCGCTTAGCCCATACTCGAGGAATTGTTCACAGGGATTTGAAACCGCAAAATATCCTTTTGACCCCAGATGGGACTGCCAAAGTTACAGACTTTGGGATTGCAGTAGCCTTTGCAGAGACAAGTTTGACTCAGACCAACTCAATGCTAGGTTCCGTTCATTATTTATCGCCAGAGCAGGCGCGTGGTTCTAAAGCAACTGTGCAGAGTGATATCTATGCCATGGGGATTATTTTCTATGAGATGCTGACAGGTCATATTCCTTACGATGGGGATAGTGCAGTGACCATCGCCCTCCAGCATTTCCAGAAACCTCTGCCGTCGGTTATAGCTGAAAATCCATCTGTGCCTCAGGCTTTAGAAAATGTTGTTATCAAGGCAACTGCTAAGAAATTGACAGATCGCTACAAATCAGTCGCTGAAATGTATGTGGATTTGTCTAGTAGTTTGTCTTATAATCGTCGTAATGAACCAAAACTAGTCTTTGACAATGCAACTAAGGCAGATACCAAGACTCTTCCTAAAGTTCCACAAAGTACTCTGACTTCTATTCCTAAAGCTCCGCTACAAGAGGAAAGACCTCAACCTAAGCCCCAACATCATCAGACAGAAAAACCGGCACCTAGTCCAAAGCCAACCAAACGCCGTCGCATGAAAGCACGTTATCCAATTTTATTTGCGACCTTCTTGTTGGTTGTGGCATCCTTGGTATGGATTTTATATAGAACGCCCGCTACCATTGCTATTCCAAAGGTGGCAGGTCAGACGGTTGCGGAAGCTAAAGAAGCTCTTAAGAAAGCCAATTTTGAGGTTGGTGAAGAAAAAACAGAGGCTAGTGATAAGGTTGAAGAAGGTCGGGTTATTCGTACCGATCCTGACGCTGGTACGACACGCAAAGAAGGAACAAAAATTAATTTGATTGTGTCTTCTGGTCAGCAATCCTTCCAACTCGGAAATTATCTTGGAAGAAAATCTAGTGATGTAGTGGCAGAGTTGAAAGGAAAGAAGGTTCCAGAAAATCTAATTAAGATTGAGGAAGAAGAATCCAACGAAATCGAAGCTGGTACAATCATGAAACAAAGTTTACCGGAAGGAACAACCTATGATCTTAGCAAGGCAACTCAAATAGTTTTGACAGTCGCTAAGAAGGTAAATTCTATTTCAATGCCAAGCTATATTGGTTCTAGTCGAGAATTTGCAGTCAATAATCTTACAGAGATATATGACATTAAAAAAGCTAATATCGAAGTTGTAGAAGTGTCTAAAGCTCCTGAAGGAACTGCTGAGGGGACTGTTGTAGAGCAAAGTCCAAAAGCAGGCGAAAAAGTAGACTTGAGCACTACTCGTGTTAAAATTTCTATTTATAAAGCGAAGAAGATTCATTCTTCCTCAACTTCTTCATCCTCATCCTCTTCTTCGTCCTCAAGTTCTTCTCGGAAACCTAACGATCAGGGAGATGCAGAATCCACCCCAACACAGGGAAATCCGCAAGGCAATTCACAACGAGGAGATATTTCCCCAGACAATCCATAGTGATACTAGAATCTTTGTCATGATTTCGTGGCAAAGATTTTTTTTGACTCCAGATTTGTGATAGAATAGAGGGAGTTGATAAAAGGAGGAAAGCATGGAAGAATCAAGAGAATTAAATGCCGTCATCGATGTGATTATGTTAGCTGGAACCATTCTTCTCAAAAGTGGCTCAGAGATTCATCGTGTAGAAGATACCATGATCCGGATTGCGCATTCGCAGGGGATTGTGGATTGCAATGTTCTTGCCATGCCTGCCGCTATCTTTTTCTCCATTGAAAATACCAATATTTCGCGAATGAAACGCGTGACCTCCTCTTCTTATAACATCGAAAAAGTCTGCGATGTGAATCAGATTTCTCGTCAGTTGGTAGGTGGAAAGCTTGATTTAGAGACAGCCTTAAAGCAATTGACAGCCTTGCAAGCCCAACCCCTTCCCTATACCAAGTTGCAAGTAACTCTGGCTGCGACCTTTAGTGCTCCTTTCTTTTCAATTATGTTTAGTGGAAATATCTACGACGCACTTGGGGCAGGAGTGGCTACCTTATTTGGTTTTGCCTTTTCCCTCTATGTGGAGAAGTTTATCCGAATTCCCTTTGTAACGGCCTTTGCTGGAGCCTTTGTCTTTGGGATGATTGCCCAATTTTGGGCTCGCTACACAGGTTTTCCTTCAACGGCAGATTTGATTATAGCTGGTGCGGTCATGCCGTTTGTACCAGGAATTGCCTTGACCAATGCGGTCCGTGATATTATGACTAACCACATAAACTCTGGTATGAGTAAGATGTTTGAATCCCTGCTCATTACCCTAGCTTTAGGGGCAGGAACTTCTGTCGCCTTGGTATTGATGAACTAATATGACACTAACAACCTTTTTATTACAAGCAGTAGCAAGTCTTCTTGCCATTATCACTTTTTTAATCGTACTCAATGTTCAACGTTCTATGCTCTTACCAGGAGGAATTTTGGGCATGGCTGTCTGGCTAATTTATCTTTTGCTCAAGGAACCGACCAATGTTATTGTGGCTACTTTTATTGCAGCCATTATCGGTTCTTGTGTCAGCCAGATTTTAAGTATTCTTTATAAGACACCTGCTGTGGTCTTTATCTTGGCCATCTTGGCACCTCTGGTTCCGGGTTATCTCTCCTATCGGACAACTGCCTTTTTTGTGACGGGAGATTACAGTCATGCCATTGCTAGTGCAACCTTGGTTGTTATGTTGGCTTTGGTGATTTCCATTGGAATGGCTAGCGGAACAGTGATTCTTAGACTGTATTCTTACTTACGAAAACAGCATAATCGTTAGACTAACAAGAGACTTGATTTGGTGAATCAAGTCTTTTTTCTCTCTTTTACTGCTATTTGTGATAAAATAGTATAGAACGATTTTTTACAATGAATGATAAAACAGAGGTAAATATGACAATCGGTATTGATAAGATTGGTTTTGCGACCAGTCAATATGTCTTGAAATTACAAGACTTAGCAGAAGCGAGGGGAATTGACCCTGAAAAATTAAGTAAAGGACTCTTACTCAAGGAATTGAGTATTGCGCCTCTAACTGAGGATATCGTGACCTTGGCGGCCAGTGCTAGTGACTCTATTTTAACTGAGCAAGAGAGACAAGAAATTGACATGGTCATTGTGGCTACCGAGTCAGGAATTGACCAGAGTAAAGCTGCGGCCGTCTTTGTGCATGGTTTGCTGGGCATCCAGCCCTTTGCTCGTAGTTTCGAGATTAAAGAAGCCTGCTATGGAGCGACAGCAGCCCTTCATTATGCCAAATTGCATGTGGAAAATTCTCCAGAGTCCAAAGTCTTGGTCATCGCTAGTGACATTGCCAAGTACGGTATTGAAACTCCAGGAGAACCAACTCAGGGTGCTGGAAGTGTGGCTATGTTGATTACACAAAATCCACGTATTATGGCCTTTAATAATGACAATGTAGCTCAAACTCGTGATATCATGGATTTCTGGCGACCAAATTACTCGACAACTCCATATGTAAATGGTGTTTATTCTACCCAACAATACTTGGATAGTTTGAAAACGACTTGGCTTGAATACCAAAAACGTTACCAGCTTACTTTGGATGATTTTGCGGCTGTTTGCTTCCACTTGCCTTACCCTAAATTAGCGCTAAAAGGCTTGAAAAAAATCATGGATAAGAGTCTGCCTCAAGAGAAAAAAGACCTCTTGCAAAACCATTTTGACCAGTCTATTCTCTACAGTCAAAAGGTGGGGAATATCTACACAGGATCTCTCTTCCTCGGACTCTTGTCTCTATTGGAAAATACAGATAGCTTGAAGGCTGGGGATAAAATTGCCCTTTATAGTTACGGAAGTGGTGCTGTATCTGAGTTCTTCAGTGTGGAATTGGTTGAAGGATATGAAGCTTATCTGGATAAAGACCGTTTGAACAAGCTCAACCAACGAACTGCCCTGTCTGTTGCTGACTATGAAAAAGTCTTCTTTGAGGAAGTAGACTTAGATGAAACAAATTCTGCCCAGTTTGCTGGCTATGAAAATCAAGATTTTGCCTTGGTTGAAATTGTTGACCACCAACGCCGTTATAGCAAGGTTGAAAAATAATGAAGATAAGTTGGAATGGATTTTCTAAAAAATCATACCAAGAGCGCCTCGAGCTGTTAAAAGCTCAGGCGCTCCTTAGTCCTGAGAGACAAGCGAGTCTGGAGCAGGATGAACAGATGAGTGTGACTGTGGCAGACCAGCTGAGTGAGAATGTAGTGGGAACTTTTTCTCTGCCTTATTCGCTGATCCCAGAGGTTCTCGTTAACGGTCAGGAATACACAGTTCCCTATGTGACAGAAGAACCCTCAGTGGTTGCTGCGGCCAGCTATGCAAGTAAAATCATCAAGCGTGCAGGCGGGTTTACTGCGCAAGTCCATGAGCGTCAGATGATTGGTCAGGTAGCCCTTTATCAAGTTGCTGATCCAGATTTAGCGCAAGAGAAGATTGACGGCAAGAAAGTAGAACTCTTGGAACTTGCCAATCAAGCTTATCCTTCTATCGTTAAACGTGGAGGTGGGGCGCGTGATTTGCATGTAGAACAGATCAAAGGTGAAACAGACTTTCTCGTTGTTTATCTCCATGTCGATACCCAGGAAGCTATGGGAGCTAATATGCTCAATACCATGCTGGAAGCCTTGAAACCAGTCTTAGAAGAACTCAGTCAGGGACAAAGTCTTATGGGAATCCTGTCCAACTACGCGACCGATTCTCTGGTGACTGCGAGCTGTCGCATCGCCTTTCGCTACTTGAGTCGCCAAAAGGATCAAGGAAGAGAAATTGCGGAGAAAATGGCTTTGGCTAGTCAGTTTGCGCAAGCTGATCCTTATCGAGCAGCTACTCATAATAAAGGGATATTTAACGGTGTTGATGCCATTTTGATTGCCACTGGTAATGACTGGCGTGCCATCGAAGCTGGGGCCCATGTCTTTGCCAGTCGAGATGGACATTACCAAGGTCTTAGCTCTTGGCGTTTAGACTTGGAGACAGAAGAATTAGTTGGTGAGATGACACTACCCATGCCTGTAGCGACCAAGGGTGGTTCTATCGGCCTTAACCCTCGTGTAGCCCTCAGTCACGAACTACTGGGAAATCCTTCTGCCAAAGAATTAGCCCAGATTATCGTGTCTATCGGGCTTGCCCAAAACTTTGCAGCCCTGAAAGCCTTGGTCAGTACAGGGATTCAGCAAGGCCACATGAAATTGCAGGCTAAATCCTTAGCTCTCCTAGCAGGTGCCAGTGAGGCCGAAGTTGTTCCCCTAGTCGAGCGCCTCATCGCAGATAAAACCTTTAACCTAGAGACAGCCCAGCGTTATTTAGAAAACTTAAGATCATAAAAAACTCAGACGAATTGGTCTGAGTTTTCTTGTGCTTAAATACTTTTTCCAGGTAATAGAGTAACTGGTAAGAAGTAACCAGTTGTTGCGACTTCCTTGCCTTCGATTTTTTGCAAGAGTAGGTCAACAGTGAGGCAGGCAATCTCTTCCAAGGGTTGCTTAATAGTAGCCAGTTGAGGATAGTAATTCTCGATAAAGTAAGTCCCATCATAACCGATGACCTTGAGTTCTTCTGGGACAGAAATGCCAAGTTCCTGAGCAATTTTAATGACTAGAATAGCAGTCAAATCATCCGAAGCAAAAATGGCATCTGGTTTTTGTCGAGTCAAGATATTCTTGATTTCCATTTCTTTTCTGACGGGAGAAAAGTCACTGGAAACATTGATAATAGGAGCTTTTGGGAGTACAGAGGCAAAGCCGGCGTGGCGTAGTCCAGTTGGCGAGTTAGAATTGTCATTCCCTGTAATCATGATGATAGACTGGGCACCTGTCTTAACCAAGGTCTGGGCAGCAAGAACCCCACCAGCGTAGTTGTCAGAGGAAACGACAGGGATGTCTGGAGATAGGTTTCGGTCGAAGGAAATAATCGGCGCTGTCACGCGATTGTAGTCTTCAATTCCCAAGTTGTGACTACCAGAAATGATGCCGTCCACTTGATTAGCTTCCAACATTTCGATGTACTCGCGTTCTTTTTCAGAATCGTGCTCGCTATTGCAGATGATAGTCTTGTAACCATTTTTGAAGAGTTGGTGTTCCAGTTTATCAATCAATTCTGCATAGAAAACGTTGGAAATATTGGGGAAAATCAAACCGATTAATTTGGCTGATTTTCCTTGCAAACTACGAGCTAGGTTGTTGGGCTTATAGCCCAATTCCCGCATGGCTTCATTAACCTTTTGAATGGTTTTCTCAGATAGATAACCTTTTTTATTGATAACCCGTGAGACGGTAGTAGGGCTGACGCCTGCAAGTTTGGCGACATCAGTTAGTTTTGCGACCATAATCTAATTCATAGTAAGTTCCAGTTGGGTTTCCAGATTTAATCAGGATACCATTTTGGTCCGCATGTGGGAAGACACGACCAGAAAATACTTTTTCTCCTTTATTGATGAAAATTTCAAAGACAGAGTTATCGATGAAGATTGTAGCAGTAGTAGCCTGATTATCGATAGGGCAAGAACGAGTTGTTCCAAAGTCTTGGGCATACTGTTCACCAGCCTGGCTACGATCCACTGTCACTTGACCATTTACAAGGTCAAAGTTGATGGAGAGTCCCTTGCCTTCTTGATCAGCAAGTAGGACAATTTCGCTCTGGCTATTAACTTCCAAGTTGAGTTCGAGTTCGTATGTGTTCTTGGTTTGAACACGGTTTGAGAAGGCTTCTTCAGAGGCACGAAGGTCCTTGATGGCTGCGACTGGGTATTGGTAGAGCTTGCCGTCTTTGATAGTGAGTTCCTTGACCAAAGAGAAGGTTCCTTGGTGGTCAAAACGGTCAGATGGATATGAAACATCAGGTAAACCAAGCCAGCTAACAGCTAGAGCACGTCCATCAGGAGCGTTGAAGGCTTGAGTTGCATAGGCTTCGAAACCATAGTCCATGTTTTGAAGTTGAGATACATCTACCATTTTAGCATTTTCAGGGTCAAAGGAAGCCCCAATCTTATACATATTTGGATAGATATTGTCGTAGTCTAGAACTTTCTTATCCAATCCTTGTGGGCAGTATAGAAGGACAGGTTGCTCGCCTACAAAGACTAGGTTTGGACATTCCATCATGTAGGCAGTACAGTCGTTAGCAAAGTCAAGGTTGCCAACTGCTTGCCAGTTTGTGTAGTCATTTTCGACAGCCTTGTAGAGACGGACGAAGCCTTTTTTCTCCAAGTCCTGTCCACCAACGATAGCATAGTATTGGCCCTTGAAGTTAAAAATTTGCGGATCACGGAAGTGGTCAGTAGAGTCTGCCGGCTGGTCGATCAAGATCTTATCAATCTTTGTAATCTTGCCATCCTTATCCATCAAAGCTCCAATCTGGTAAGGGTGACGGATCCAGTTTTCATCACGAACATTTCCTGTATAAAATAGGAACAAGTTATCGCCAAATTGCATGGCAGAACCAGAATAGGCACCGTGACTATCTAATGGAGTATCAGGCAAAACTTTGACTCCGGTTTCTGTGAAGTGAACCAAATCATCGCTTTCCAATTGAACCCAAGATTTCAAACCGTGGGCTGCACCAAAAGGAAAATTCTGGTAAAAGAGGATCCACTTGCCATCAAAGTAAGAAAAGCCATTTGGGTCGTTGAGAAGTCCTGTTTTTGGCTCAACATGGTAATGAGTATGCCATGGAGATTGTGCCATATTTTCTTTTATATTTTGAATTTCTTCTTGCGTCCAATCTTGATAAAGTCTGTAACGACGCTCAGTAGTCCATTCCATTCATTCATTCCTCCAAAAATCTTATCACATTTAATAGTAACCGTTTTCGGGAAAAAAAGCAAGCCTTTTATGTTAAAAAAGAGAAAAAACTGTCAAACGATTGTCATAAAATAAATACAGGGAATCAATCAAATTTTCACAAAAATATGAAAGATAATGAAATAGATTCCTGATAACAAAGATTTTAAACTTATTTTTTTAAGGAATATCTGTTAAAATAGTCAAAATCAATCAAACCAAGACAAGGATACTATGTAGAAATAACATTTTTTCTGCAAAACGCTTGACATATTTCTAAAACATGATAAAATAAAAGTCGTAGGGCGGATAAAATCGCTTTCAAACATTTTACAAATTTTTTATAAGGAGATTTTTGCAAATGACCAATACAGAAATTGCAAAAAAAGTCATCGAAGCCTTGGGCGGACGCGAGAACGTTAACAGTGTAGCCCACTGTGCGACTCGTCTTCGCGTTATGGTTAAAGATGAAGCAAAGATCAATAAAGATGCTATCGAGAGCTTGGAAAAAGTTCAAGGTGCTTTCTTTAACTCAGGTCAATACCAAATCATCTTTGGTACGGGTACAGTAAACAAGATGTACGATGAAGTCGTAGCTCTTGGTTTGCCAACAGCATCTAAGGATGAGATGAAAGAAGAAGCAGGTAAACAAGGAAATTGGTTCCAACGTGCCATCCGTACTTTCGGTGACGTCTTTGTACCTCTTTTGCCAGCAATTGTTGCTACTGGTCTCTTTATGGGGATTCGTGGGGCTATCGTTCAGGATCAAGTCTTAGCTTTGTTTGGAACTACTGCAGAAGCTTTTAAAGCAACAAACTTCTATACTTATTCAGTTGTTTTGACAGATACAGCTTTTGCCTTCTTCCCAGCCTTAATCTGTTGGTCAGCCTTTCGAGTCTTCGGTGGAAATCCATTGCTTGGTTTGGTTCTAGGATTGATGATGGTAAACTCATCCTTACCAAATGCCTGGGCTGTGGCCTCTGGTGATGCTCAACCAATCCTCTTCTTTGGTTTTATCAAAGTTGTCGGCTATCAAAACTCAGTTTTACCAGCCTTCTTCGTTGGTTTGACTGGTGCTAAACTAGAAAAGTGGCTCCGTAAGCGTATTCCAGATGTATTAGATTTACTCCTTGTACCATTCTTGACTTTCTTAGTAATGTCTATTTTGGCCTTGTTTGTCATTGGACCTGTATTCCACGAAGTTGAAAGCTATGTCAAAGTCGCTACTGTTTGGTTGCTCAGTCTTCCAGTGGGTCTAGGTGGATTAATCCTTGGTGGTGTTCATCAGGTCATCGTTGTTACAGGTGTTCACCATATCTTCAATCTCTTGGAGGCTAACCTTGTTACTTCTACAGGTTCAGATCCTCTTAATGCTATTATTACAGCAGCTATGACTGCTCAACTTGGAGCAACTCTTGCTGTTGGTGTAAAAACAAAGAATCCCAAAATTAAAGCACTTGCTTTCCCAGCAGCTCTTTCTGCAGGATTAGGTATTACTGAGCCAGCAATTTTTGGTATTAACCTTCGTTACGGTAAACCGTTTATCATGGGTCTTATTGCAGGTGCTGCAGGTGGTTGGTTAGCAAATATTCTTGGTTTAGCAGGAACTAGCTTTGGTATCACAATCATTCCTGGTACTCTTCTATACATTAATGGTCAACTCCTCAAGTATGTCTTTATGGTCTTAGTTACAACTGCCCTTGGTTTCGGTTTGACATATGCTTTTGGTTACAAAGAAGAAACAGAAGTTGTTGAAGAAACAGTTTCTGAAGAAACTACAGTGGTAAATGAAGAAGTACCAGCAACTCTTCAAGACGAAACAATCCAAACTCCAATCATTGGTGATGTTGTTGCTCTTTCAAATGTGAATGACCCAGTCTTCTCAAGTGGAGCTATGGGCCAAGGTATCGCTGTGAAACCAAGTCAAGGTGTGGTATATGCACCAGCTGATGCGGAAGTTTCAATCGCCTTTCCAACAGGACACGCTTATGGTTTGAAAACAGCAAACGGAGCAGAAATCTTGATCCACGTTGGTATCGACACTGTTTCAATGAACGGTGAAGGATTCGACCAAAAAGTTGCTCAAGGTGACAAGGTTAAAGCTGGAGATGTTCTTGGAACCTTTGACTCAGCTAAGATTGTTGCGGCAGGTCTTGATAACACAACAATGGTTATCGTGACAAACACTGCAGACTACGCTTCAGTAGCTCCAGTCGCAACAGGTTCAGTTGCGAAGGGTGATGCTGTTATTGAAGTGAAAATCTAATCAATCCTCTCTAAAGTGAAAACGAACAAATGACATGTTTGTTCGTTTTTGCTTGAATGGTAAGATTTACAGAGGAAAATCTAAAAAATAGAGAAATTTAGACTTTCGAAATATGCTATAATAAAGAAAATAAAAACAAGAGGTTTATCATGACAAAATTATATGGAAGCTTGGAAGCGGGCGGTACAAAGTTTGTCTGTGCTGTCGGTGATGAAAACTTTAACGTTGTAGAAAAAACACAATTTCCAACAACAACTCCAATCGAAACAATCGATAAAACCATTGAGTTCTTCTCAAAATTCGACAACCTTGCTGGCCTTGCAGTTGGTTCATTTGGTCCCATTGATATTGATAAAAACTCAAAAACCTATGGCTTTATCACAACGACTCCAAAACCAAACTGGGCAAATGTGGACTTGCTTGGTGCCCTTCGTCGTGCCCTAAACGTGCCAATGTACTTCACTACAGACGTAAACAGCTCTGCTTATGGTGAAGTGGTTGCCCGTAACAATGCTGGTGCTCGTATTGAAAACTTGGTTTACTACACAATCGGTACAGGTATCGGTGCAGGTGTTATCCAACGTGGTGAGTTTATTGGTGGTGTAGGTCACCCTGAAATGGGTCACTACTACGTGGCTAAACACCCAATGGATATTGAAAAAGAATTCAACGGTGTTTGTCCATTCCACAAAGGATGTTTGGAAGGCTTTGCGGCTGGTCCAAGTCTAGAAGCTCGTACAGGTATTCGTGGTGAAAACATTGAACTTAACAGCTCTGTCTGGGATGTTCAAGCCTACTACATCGCTCAAGCTGCGGTTAATGCTACAGTGACTTTCCGCCCAGACGTGATCGTCTTTGGTGGTGGGGTCATGGCCCAACAACACATGCTGGATCGTGTTCGTGAGAAATTTACAGCTCTTCTCAATGGATACTTACCAGTACCAGACGTGCGTGATTACATTGTAACGCCAGCAGTCGCAGGAAATGGTTCTGCTACACTTGGGAACTTTGTCCTTGCAAAAGAAGTTTCAAAATAAAGCACAAAATCCGCTTGGGAAACCAAACGGATTTTTTACGTGTCAAAGCATTTGCCAGAAAAAGTCAATAATATAGGTCAGACCGTAGGTATAAACCACGAGGGTAAAGGGCTTAGTCAGAATGATGATAGTCATATAGCGCTTGAAGCTCATCTTGGTCAGGGCAGCCAGCATACAGAGAAAGTCAGCTGGACTAATGGGCCAAATCATCATAAAAATAAAGAAACGGTCAAAACGATTGCCCTTGTCCAACCAGCCGATATACTTGTCATAGGTGCGCTTGCTGACGACAGACTGGACAAAGGCAGCTCCGTAGAGGCGCACTAGATAAAAGATAATGGCACAGCCAATCACGATGCCGATATAGTTGTAGATCGTACCGATGATGTGGCCGTAGATAAAGACCCCAGCAACCGATGTCAAGGCCCCAGGAATGATAGGGACGACCGTTTGTAAAATCTGTAAAAAGATAAAGAGGGGTGGACCCCAGATACCTGCCTGCTGGATAAAGGCAGAGAGGGTTTCCTTAGACTGTAAAACCCCAGCCTGATAAGCCCAAATACAGAAAATCAAACTCCCAATCCCACCGACAATCGATGAGATGTTGATAACTTGCTGTAGAAGGGGAGAAACAGCTTTCATTTGTTTATCCTGTGACATGTAAACTCCTCATAGATAGTATAGTTCTACTATACCATATTTTGGAGGAGAAAGGGGGAATGGATTGTTTTTGGATTAGAGTGAAGCTCAAGAATTTAAACCTAATTTTATTCCAATTATAAAATTTAAGAACGGGTTTCATGATATAATGTGTATAAGTAAATTTATATCGGAGAAAATAAATGAAGTCAACAATAGATAAAATTAATAAATTTAGAGATGATCGGGATTGGAGAAAATTTCACAATGAAAAAGATTTAGCTATTTCTATCTTGCTGGAATCTAGTGAACTTCTAGAATTGTTCCAATGGAAGCAGTCTGAAGAAGTTACAACAAATTCTCTTGAAAGAATTAAAGAAGAATTAGCAGATGTGCTAATATATTCAATGATGTTAGCTGATAATTTACAACTGGATATAGAACAGATTATTGAAGAAAAATTAGAAAAAAATAAAGCGAAATATCCTGTTAAATTAAGTAAGGGGAATAATAAAAAATATACTGAATTATAGTGTTGAGTAACTAATATGAGTAAAATATTGAAACCAGTAATTGAAGAAGTAAAATATGAAAGTGGTTCATTAGACACTTTACAGGAAACTTTAAAAATCAGTTTTCGTGATGAAAACAAGATGCTATTGTTTGAATATCCGACTATATATATTGTAAATGATAAAAATTCTGATGGTTATAGTGTTTATGTAGGTGAAACAACAGATATTGTACGTCGTACTAATCAACATTTAGGTGAAATTAGAGAAGATTGGGCTAAATTTTCAAAATCAAACACTACTAAAATGTTTGTTATAGGTCATCACCACTTTAATAAGTCTTTAACACTAGATATTGAGAATAGACTAATGTTGTATTTATTAAGCGTTGATAATGTTTCAAATGTTCAAAACAGGCGAGGGAATCCTCAAAATAAATATTATACTTCTGATGAGATTGATGAGATTTTTACCAAAATTTGGAGTTCATTAAATAAGAAAAATAAGTATTTATTTCCAGCAGAAAGTATTGTTAGAAATTCTGCAATTTTTAAATCTTCCCCATTTCATAAATTAACCAATGAGCAATTAAAAGCAAAAAATGAAATCATTTTTAAAATTACATCAGCGCTTAGTAAGAACGAGTTTGGAACTTTAATCTTGGTTAAAGGAGAAGCTGGTGCTGGTAAAACTGTTTTGATGAGTTCTTTAATCGATGATCTATTAAATTCTGATGACACGGATTTCATCAGAGAAAATAATGCAATTAATTTGGTTGTTAATCATGATGATCAATTGAGTGTCTATAAAGAAATAGAGAAAAAGCTTGAATGGAAGAGTGGGTTAAATCTTGATGTTGCTATGAAACCAACCCAGTTTCTAAATGCACTGAAAAAACAAGATGTAGATGCTGGTATAGTCGTTATTGATGAAGGGCACTTACTTTTGACTGCAAAAAATCAAGCTTATCAAGGTGGCAATCATTTAAAGGATATACTATCAAAATCGAAAGTAGTAGTTTTAGTGTACGATGATAATCAAATAATGAATAAATCTCAAATATGGGTAGATAATTCATTTTTGACTTTACAGCATCAAGCGAGTCTGTCTGGCAATTTAATTGAATTAAATAATCAAATGCGTATAAAAGCTAGTGAATCTACAATTAGTTGGATTAGAAATATTATTGATAAAAGAGAAATTACCAAATTAAAAGAAGACAAGAACTATGATATCCAAATATTTAATTCTCCAAAGGAATTACAGGATGCTATTAAATTAAAAGATGAGAATCGGCATTTAGGGATTTCTAGGTTAATAGCAACCTATGATTGGGAATATAGTAGTCAATCTAAACCTAAAGAAAAATATAAAGATAGATATAAAGATGAATATAAAAATTATTGGTGTGTGGAAATAGATGGCTGGTTATGTCCTTGGAATAGAGAATTGAGTAGAGATAGGAAAAACTCTAAACTTTCTTGGATTGAACAACCACAAACTATTGATGAAGTAGGATCCACTTTTACTGTGCAAGGTTTTGATTTGAATTATGCTGGAGTTATTATTGGCCCATCGGTTAAATATAGAGATGGTAAAATAAAGTTTGATGTCTCTGCTAGTAAAAATAAAGGAGCAGTTCAAAACAGGAAACTCGAAAATGGTGAAATGAAAAATTTTGGTGAAGATCTTTTGAAAAATGAATTAAATGTTTTACTTACAAGAGGAGTAAATGGACTCTATATCTACGCAGTAGATGAAGAACTTCAAGCGGCTTTAAAAGATGCAATTTTATAAAAGTATAAGGTGGTAATAGATTTTTTTGAATCCAAACATGGTATAATGTCAGTTATGAATAATAACAACCAACGTGCCCTTTGCCAACAACTCTGGGCGAGAAACAAATACCTCGTTTTGAGTCATTCTAGCAATATTTACAATGAGATTCGTCAGTATCTCAAGAATGAAGAGGTGGAGGTGAGTCAGGTTAAGGAGATGATTGACCGTGCCTGCCAGATTACAGAACACAGGGGTCAGGTCTGTAATGCCTTTCAGCATATTTGGGGCTATTTCAAAAAGAAAGCGACAGATGCTGAGCGCAAAGACTATATGCTCTTGTTGGATCGCTACCGATTTGGTCAGGCTTCTAAGGAAGACTTAATCGCTAAGACTCGAGACTTGCTTGATCGCTATCCAAATACCTACTTGCAACATTCGACTTTACTGAAAGGAGACTCCCATGAGACTTTGGCATGAGGCTTTGATTTCACAGCTTCCTCGTCCTCAACTCTTGGGACAGCATCGAGAGTGTTGCGCCCTGCGTGGCAATGGCTGGGGCAGAAAGCATGAGACGGTTGACTATGTCTTTACCCACTCGCCCTATCGTCTCTATGCCTATCATCGCTTGATCATGGAGGAGATGGCTAACCGTGGCTACAATGTCAGTCCAGAGTGGCTGGACAAGAACTACCGTGGTAAGACTTGCCCTCTCTATGAAGATTTAGCAGAGGAGAAGTTGACTAGCCCTATATACAGCGAACATGACGATGTCTACTATGAGGAGTGTCTGGCTAATCTCCGTGAGAAGGGGATAGAGCTGGAATAATAGTAAGAATTGTCTTTGATTTATAACTCTTCCCGTAATTTTTTCGAATAATAAAGATGAGACCTTTGGAGTTTTTCTAAGGTCTTCTTTTTATGAGTGTTAAGATTTTACTTTCAATAACTTTTGAGTTATAATTAAATTAGAAAGAGGTTGCTTGGTGCATACGATTTACTTCTATAAGAACAAAAATGGAAACGAGCCAGTCTTGGATTATATGAGAGAACTGGCTAGTCAGAAAAGTAAGGATAGCCGCATCAAACTCAATAAACTAAATGACTATATCGAGTTGCTTAGTCAGCATGGTACGAGAGCTGGGGAACCCTATATCAAACATTTGGAAGATGAGATATGGGAACTAAGACCACTGAGAGATCGAATTTTATTTGTAGCATGGGTTGATGGTAGTTTTGTTCTTTTACATCATTTTGTCAAAAAGACTCAGAAAACTCCTAGAAGAGAAATTGAAAAAGCCAAGCGTGAACTGAAGGACTTAAAAGAAAGAGGGTTAAGTGATGAAGAATAGTGCTATTGGAAGTAACTGGAAGGATGTCCGCTCTGAGCTCTTTACAAAGGAGGAAATCCTTGAAAGTAATATGCGAGTGGCTATTATGAGTGAGTTGATAGAAGCTAGACATGAGCAAGGAATCAGTCAGAAAAAGCTGGAAGAACTGAGTGGAGTAAGCCAGCCTGTCATAGCTAGGATGGAAACAGGAAAGACAAGTCCTCAGTTGGACACAGTCTTAAAAGTCCTAGCCAGTTTAGGAAAGACATTAGCAGTCGTCCCCCTCGAACAGGAAAAGAGCTAAATAAACTGACTTATAGTCTTTTCTAATAACAAGCAATAGTCATTTATAAGAATTACTAATAACGCGTTTGAAGAGCATAACTGAAATAGAGCTATAAAACAAGCTACACAAAGGATTTGAGGCATTTGTCTCAGGTCTTTTTCTTTTGTTTAAAACAGAGATATAGTTTCAAACTATATCAAAGCCTAATTTTTTACAATTATACAGACGCTTTCTTTTCTGTTAAGATAGTTTCAACAACAAATTTTGGAGGACACATCATGTCAACTACAATCATCGGTTTCCCTCGTTTGGGCGAATTCCGCGAATTAAAATTTACAACTGAAAAATACTTTAGAAAAGAAATCTCAGAAGAAGAACTCTTAGCAGCCGCAAAAGACTTGCGTGCTAAACACTGGAACATCGTCAAAGAAAAAGGTATCACTGAAATTCCATCAAATGACTTTTCTCACTATGACAACTTCCTAGATGCAGCTTTCCTTTTCAACGTGGTACCTGCTTCAGTTCAAAACTTGGACTTGTCTGACCTTGAGCGCTACTTCGCTTTGGGTCGTGGTTACCAAGGAGAAAAAGGGGACGTTCGCGCCCTTCCAATGAAAAAATGGTTCAACACCAACTACCACTACATCGTTCCTAAATTTGAAAAAGACACTCAAGTCAAACTTGCAGGTCACAAGATTTTCGATGAGTTCCAAGAAGCAAAAGAACTTGGTCTCAACACTCGTCCTGTTCTTGTAGGTCCATTTACTTTCCTTCAATTGTCAGACTTTGAAGAAGGCGTGAAAGCGGAAGACTTCGTAGACAGCTTAGTTGCTGCATACCAAGAAGTTTTTGCTAAATTGGCAGAACTTGGTGCGACTCGTATCCAATTGGATGAAGCGGCTCTTGTCAAAGATTTGACAGCTGAAGAAAAAGCTCTCTTCTTGAACCTTTACAACAAACTTTTGGCTGATAAAAAAGGTCTTGAAGTCTTGCTTCAAACTTACTTCGGTGATGTTCGTGACGTCTACGCTGACCTTGTGAACTTGCCAGTAGATGCGATTGGTTTGGACTTCGTTGAAGGTAAGAAAACTCTTGAACTCGTTAAAGGTGGTTTCCCAGCTGACAAGACTCTTTATGCAGGTATTGTCAATGGTAAAAACATCTGGCGCAACAACTACGAAAAGAGTTTGGCTGTTCTTGAGCAAATTCCAGCTGAAAACATTGTCTTGACAAGCTCATGCTCACTTCTTCATGTGCCATTTACAACTGCTAATGAAGAATTTGAACCAGCTATCTTGAACCACTTTGCCTTTGCAGTTGAAAAATTGGATGAGATTCGTGATTTGGATGCTATCCGCAATGGTCAAGGTGAAGAAGCACTTGCAGCTAACAAAGAACTCTTTGCGACTGAGCGTGTTGGTGAAAATGCGGAACTTCGTGCGCGTATCGCTGGCTTGACAGACGCTGACTACACTCGTTTGCCAGCCTTTGCAGAACGTGAAGCTATCCAAGAAGAAGCTTTCAAACTTCCAGCTCTTCCAACAACAACGATCGGTTCATTCCCTCAAACTAAGGAAGTTCGTGCGAAACGTTTGGCTTACCGTAAAGGTGAATTGTCTCAAGAAGAGTACGATGCTTTCCTTGCTGAAACAATCGATGAATGGATCAAATGGCAAGAAGATATCGACTTTGATGTCCTTGTTCACGGTGAGTTCGAGCGTAATGACATGGTTGAGTACTTCGGTCAAAACTTGTCAGGTTACCTCTTCTCTAAAAATGGTTGGGTACAATCATATGGTATGCGTGGGGTGAAACCACCAATCATCTGGGGTGATGTCACTCGTCTTAACCCTATCACTGTCAAATGGTCTAGCTATGCACAAAGCCGTACAAACAAACCTGTTAAAGGTATGTTGACTGGACCTGTTACAATTCTTAACTGGTCATTCCCACGTGAAGACATCTCTATCAAGGATTCTACTCTTCAAATCGCCCTTGCTATCAAGGATGAAGTGCTTGACCTTGAAGCTGCTGGTGTGAAAATCATCCAAATCGATGAGGCTGCTCTTCGTGAAAAATTGCCACTCCGTCGTAGCGACTGGTACGAAGACTACCTTGACTGGGCAATTCCTGCCTTCCGCTTGGTACACTCAACAGTAGCGCCAGATACACAAATCCACACTCACATGTGTTACTCAGAATTTACAGATATCATCCCAGCTATCGACAACATGGATGCGGACGTTATTTCCTTTGAAGCTAGCCGTTCAAACCTCGAAATCTTGGACGAACTTAAAGCGAAAAACTTCCAAACTGAAGTGGGACCTGGGGTTTACGATATCCACTCACCTCGTGTGCCAAATGAAGGCGAAATCGACAACACAATCGAAGCCATCCTTGCTAAAGTACCAAGCAAGAAAGTTTGGATCAACCCTGACTGTGGTTTGAAAACACGTGGTATTCCAGAAACAAAAGAAAGTTTGATCCGCCTTGTTGAAGCAGCTAAAGCTGCGCGTGAGAAATTGTAAGATTAGATTTCTTCCTACAACGGTTGTTCAAAATGAAATCAAAAAGAAAAGGATAAGGACTATGTCACGCCAAACACCGTCACTCTCATTTGAAGTGTTCCCTCCAAACCCAGAAGTGGGTAATGATAAAATTATTTCAGCCTTGCAGGACATGCAGGAGTTGGCTCCTCACTTTATCAGTGTAACTGCCAGTAATAATAAATTTAATATCAAGGAAACGACGGT
Organism: Streptococcus mitis; assembly: GCF_905187535.1. Taxonomy (GTDB): domain Bacteria; phylum Bacillota; class Bacilli; order Lactobacillales; family Streptococcaceae; genus Streptococcus; species Streptococcus mitis_BS. The sequence goes on along the minus strand of NZ_CAJJIE010000002.1, from coordinate 35,720 downwards.
TCGTTTGGCTGACTTTATCCAAAATGACTTGGCGATTCCGACTATTGCTCACTTGCCAGCCATCTATTTAACTAAGGACAAGGTGGCTGAAACTATTGCTGACTTGGACAAGGTTGGCGTGCAGAAAATCTTGGCTCTTCGTGGGGATATTATCCCTGATGTGGAACCTCAAAAGGATTTCCGTTATGCAACAGACTTGATCGAGTTCATCAAGGAGCAAGCTCCTCACTTTGATATTATCGGAGCTTGCTATCCAGAAGGCCATCCAGATTCGCCAAATCAGATTTCAGATATCCAAAATCTCAAGAAGAAAGTGGATGCAGGCTGCTCGAGCCTCGTAACTCAGCTTTTCTTTGACAATGAGCGCTTCTATGATTTCCAAGACAAGTGCATCTTGGCTGGAATTGATGTTCCTATTCATGCAGGGATTATGCCAATTCTGAATCGAAATCAAGCTCTTCGCCTCTTGAAGACTTGTGAGAATATCCATATTCCACGTAAATTTAAAGCTATCTTAGACAAGTATGAGCATGACCCTGAGTCGCTCAGAGCAGCAGGACTTGCCTATGCAGTGGACCAAATCGTGGACTTGGTAACTCAAGATGTTGCTGGAGTGCATCTCTACACCATGAACAATGCAGAAACAGCAAAATATATCCACCAAGCAACCCATGCCTTGTTTAATCATCAGTCTCTAGGATAATAAAAAGCAAACCATTCTTCTCAGGTGAGGGGAATGGTTCCTTTTTAATGGTAAAGACCGCACTTTTTAAGAAAAATATGATAAAATAGACTCTGTACGTACTTGATACAAAGATGAGGGTATAAACAGATTTTTAACTATTCAAATCTGCTATAAAAAGGAAAAATACTAAAGAATAATATTTTTAAACTTTTCAAAGTATCTAAATAGTTGAACACGGGCTAAATCCCTAGTGAAAAAGATAGATTTCCTAGTGTGCATCGCACACTGCGTCAATCGAATGCTATCTTGTATAATTGAACCCGGCCGAAAAGCTGTGTAAAAAAGATAAACTGTCTTGTCTTCATCGAAGACTTCGTCAGTTTCCTATTTTTACTTTGCTTTTGACGTCCTTAGTATCTTGATCTTTGTAGGCAAGGCGTATAATTTCATCAATCCAAAGGGGATTAAAATGACAAAACAAGTGTTTCAAACGACTTTTGCGGGTCGTGAGTTAATTGTAGAGACTGGTCAGGTTGCTAAGCAGGCAAATGGCTCTGTTGTTGTACGTTACGGTGAGTCAACTGTCTTGACTGCTGCCGTTATGTCTAAGAAAATGGCAACTGGAGATTTCTTCCCTCTTCAAGTCAACTATGAAGAAAAAATGTATGCAGCTGGGAAGTTTCCTGGTGGCTTTATGAAACGAGAAGGACGTCCTTCAACAGATGCGACTTTGACAGCGCGTTTGATTGACCGTCCAATCCGTCCAATGTTTGCGGAAGGTTTCCGTAATGAAGTGCAAGTCATCAATACGGTTCTTTCTTACGATGAAAATGCATCTGCTCCAATGGCAGCTATGTTTGGTTCATCATTAGCATTGTCTATTTCAGATATTCCATTTGACGGACCAATTGCTGGGGTACAAGTGGGATATGTAGATGGCCAAATCATCATCAACCCTACGCAAGAACAAGCAGAGCAATCGCTCCTTGAATTGACAGTAGCTGGTACCAAATACGCCATCAACATGGTAGAGTCTGGTGCTAAAGAATTGTCAGAAGAAATCATGCTGGAAGCCCTCCTTAAAGGGCACGAAGCAGTCAAAGAATTGATTGCCTTCCAAGAAGAAATCGTTGCAGCAGTTGGTAAGGAAAAAGCAGAAGTAGAATTGCTTCATGTGGATGCTGAATTGCAGGTTGAAATTATTGCAGCCTACAACAGTGACCTCCAAAAGGCAGTCCAAGTAGAAGAAAAATTGGCTCGTGAAGCTGCAACTCAAGCAGTTAAGGACCAAGTTACTGCTGTGTATGAAGAAAAATATGCAGACCACGAAGAATTTGATCGTATCATGCGTGATGTGGCTGAAATCTTGGAACAAATGGAACACGCAGAAGTGCGTCGTTTGATCACAGAAGACAAGGTACGTCCTGACGGTCGTAAGGTTGATGAAATCCGTCCTTTGGATGCGGTTGTTGACTTCCTTCCTCGTGTGCACGGCTCTGGTCTCTTTACTCGTGGGCAAACTCAAGCTCTTTCAGTCTTGACATTGGCTCCGATGGGTGAAACTCAAATCATTGATGGTTTGGATCCAGAGTACAAGAAACGCTTTATGCACCACTATAACTTCCCACAATACTCTGTTGGGGAAACTGGTCGTTACGGTGCGCCAGGTCGTCGTGAAATCGGTCACGGTGCTCTCGGTGAGCGTGCACTTGCTCAAGTCTTGCCAAGTTTGGAAGAATTCCCATATGCTATCCGCTTGGTAGCTGAGGTCTTGGAATCAAATGGTTCTTCATCTCAAGCTTCTATCTGTGCGGGAACGCTTGCCCTTATGGCTGGTGGTGTGCCAATCAAGGCACCAGTAGCAGGGATTGCCATGGGTCTCATCTCAGATGGAAACAACTACACAGTCTTGACAGATATCCAAGGTTTGGAAGATCACTTTGGAGATATGGACTTTAAGGTTGCAGGTACTCGTGACGGGATTACAGCCCTTCAAATGGATATCAAGATCCAAGGGATCACTGCAGAAATCTTGACTGAGGCTCTTGCCCAAGCCAAGAAAGCGCGTTTTGAAATTCTTGATGTGATCGAAGCGACTATTCCAGAAGTTCGTCCAGAATTGGCTCCAACTGCTCCGAAAATTGATACTATCAAGATCGATGTAGACAAGATCAAGATTGTCATCGGTAAAGGTGGAGAAACCATCGACAAGATTATCGCCGAAACAGGTGTTAAGATTGATATCGATGAAGAAGGAAATGTATCTATCTACTCTAGCGACCAAGATGCTATTAACCGTGCTAAAGAAATTATTGCTGGTTTGGTCCGTGAAGCCAAGGTGGATGAAGTTTACCGTGCCAAAGTCGTTCGTATCGAGAAATTTGGTGCCTTTGTTAACCTCTTTGACAAGACAGATGCCCTTGTTCATATCTCTGAGATGGCTTGGACGCGTACCAATAATGTCGAAGACTTGGTAGCAATCGGGGATGAAGTTGATGTTAAGGTTATCAAGATTGATGAAAAAGGACGTGTGGATGCTTCTATGAAAGCCCTTCTTCCTCGTCCTCCAAAACCTGAACGTGATGAAAAAGGCGAAAAGTCTGAGAGACCTCACCGCCCACGTCATCACAAGGATCACAAACCTAAGAAAGAATTTACAGAAACACCAAAAGATTCAGAATAAGAAAAGGAGAAATGTATGGGATGGTGGCGCGAAACCATTGATATCGTAAAAGAAAATGATCCAGCGGCCCGCACCACTTTGGAGGTTTTGCTGACTTATCCAGGTGTCAAGGCCTTGGCGGCCCACCGTCTCTCGCATTTTCTCTGGAAGCATGGCTTCAAACTCCTGGCTCGTATGCACAGTCAGTTTTGGCGCTTTTGGACTCAGATTGAGATTCATCCAGGTGCCCAGATTGATTCAGGTGTCTTTATCGACCACGGTTCTGGTCTGGTGATTGGGGAGACAGCGATTGTTGAAAAGGGTGTTCTCCTTTATCACGGGGTGACTCTTGGTGGAACTGGTAAGGATGTTGGCAAACGCCATCCGACGGTTCGTAAAGGAGCTCTCATATCAGCCCATGCCCAAGTTATCGGACCAGTAGAAATCGGTGAAAATGCCAAGGTCGGTGCAGCAGCAGTTGTCGTGGCAGATGTACCTAGTGATGTGACGGTTGTCGGTATTCCGGCTAAGATTGTCCGTGTACATGGTAAAAAGGATGAGCCGATCATTCACGAAGTCGAAGAAAAACGAGAGTACTACGTCAATAAACTTGAGCAGGCTAAAGAAGCCAGTCACAGATCATCTGGGTTGTAGAGGATACCTATATGATTCAAGTAAGAAACAAGTTAAGCCAAGAGGAGCTATCTGAGGCGAAAAAACTAATTAACTGTTGTCAAAACTATGACGGTACCTATCGTGATCCCTATCTCTCTAACATGCTTAATTTTGACCCAAACATGCCCGCCTTTTTCCTTTATTATGAAAAAGGCGAACTTGTTGGTTTATTAACTGTCTATGCAGATGACCAAGATGTAGAAGTGACGATACTGGTTCATCCAGATCATCGCCGTCAGGGAATTGCACGTGCATTGTTTACTAGTTTTGAGAAAGAAACGGCTTCTTTCCCTATTCGTTCAGTTACTTTTCAGACAGAACGTATTTTTCTAGAACGTCATCCTGATTTTGTCAGCAACTGGGGATTGGTCGAGGATGAAGAGACAGAAACCTGGTTAGGTAAGGATAGAAGCCCTTATCCGTTAGAAAAGTTTTCCAATCTTGAAGTTTTGTTAGCAGATAGTTCGTATCAAAATCAAATTAGTCAGTTAAAATTTCAGGCATTTTCAGAGGAACATGAATCGAGAGAAGTTGTGGATAGATATATCGCTGAAGCTCTGAAGGATCCAGAAAGTCGCTTATATATTTTGTTAAAAAACGGTGAGGTCATTGGGACTTGTACAGTTGATTTATCGACTAATACGAATTACTTCTACGGTTTAGCAATATCAGAACTTGAACGTGGGAAAGGCTATGGAAGCTATTTAGCAAAATCCCTTGTCAACCAACTAATTGAGCAAAATGACAAGGAATTTCAGATTGCAGTAGAGGACAGCAATGTAGGTGCCAAGCGCTTGTATGAAAAAATTGGCTTTGTCAAACAGACCCAGGTGGTTTATCTGAATGAGAAAGGAGCAAGGGATTCCGAAGTGTAGAGAGATTCGGACTGAAATTCAATTGAACTCTTAGTGATGAAACTAATTGTTCTTGGATTTTAGCTTTCCTAACTATGATTTATGATTAAAATCTATGACACTATGTCTCGTGATTTGCGAGAATTTGTCCCGATTGAGGACGGCAAGGTCAAGATGTATGTTTGTGGGCCAACCGTGTATAACTATATCCACGTAGGGAATGCCCGTTCGACGGTAGCTTTTGATACGATTCGACGTTACTTTGAGTATCGTGGGTACGAAGTTGCCTATATTTCTAATTTCACGGATGTGGATGATAAGATTATCAACCGTGCCAAGGAAGAAGGCATCACGCCTCAGGAGGTTGCGGACAAGTACATCGCTGCCTTTCGTGAGGATGTGACAGCCTTGGGCGTCAAACCTGCGACCCGCCATCCGCGTGTGGTGGAGTTTATGGCTGACATCATCCGCTTTGTGGAAGATTTGATTGAAAAAGGCTTTGCCTACGAGAGTCAAGGAGATGTCTATTTCCGTGTGGAAAAATCTCACAACTATGCCAAATTGGCTAATAAAACCTTGGAAGATTTGGAGCTGGGTGCTTCAGGTCGTACCGATGAAGAAACAGCTCGTAAGGAAAATCCTGTAGACTTTGCCCTCTGGAAATCTGCCAAATCAGGCGAGATTTCTTGGGACAGTCCTTGGGGACCTGGTCGTCCGGGCTGGCACATCGAGTGTTCAGTCATGTCGACAGAGATTTTGGGCGACACCATTGATATTCACGGTGGTGGAGCTGACCTAGAGTTTCCTCACCATACCAATGAAATTGCCCAGTCAGAAGCCAAAACAGGCAAGACCTTTGCCAACTATTGGATGCACAATGGCTTTGTCAATATCGACAATGTCAAGATGTCCAAATCCTTGGGCAACTTTATCACAGTGCACGATGCCCTCAAAAACCTTGATGGCCAAGTACTTCGTTTCTTCTTTGCGACACAACATTACCGTAAGCCTATCAACTTTACGGAAAAGGCAGTGCGAGACGCTGAGACCAATCTCAAGTATTTGAAAAACACCTATGAGCAACCATTTACTGGAACTGTAAATGCTCAAGAGTTGCAAGCTTTTAAAGATAAGTTTGTAGCAGCAATGGATGAAGATTTTAACGCGGCAAATGGAATCACAGTAGTCTTTGAAATGGCCAAGTGGATCAATTCTGGCAACTATGATGCAAGTGTTAAGGAAGCTCTTGCAGCCATGTTAGAAGTCTTTGGGATTGTCTTTGTTGAGGAAGTTTTGGATGCAGAGATTGAAGACTTGATCCAAAAACGCCAAGAAGCGCGTGCCAATCGTGACTTTGCGACAGCGGACCATATCCGTGACCAATTGGCTGCTCAAGGGATTAAGCTCCTAGACACCAAAGATGGAGTGAGGTGGACACGTGATTGATGTCAATCTCATTAACGGGATTGCGTTAGCTTTTGAGGGGGACGCGGTGTATTCTATGTATATTCGCCGTCACCTCATCCTCAAAGGTATGACCAAGCCCAATAAACTCCACCAAGAAGCGACCAAGTATGTCTCAGCCAAGGCTCAGGCTCGCCTGATTTCCCTTATGTTAGAGGAGCAGGTCTTAACAGAAAAAGAAGAAGAAATCTATAAACGTGGTCGCAATACCAATAGTCACACCAAGGCTAAAAATGCTGATGTGGTAACTTACCGTATGTCCACAGGTTTTGAAGCAGTCATGGGCTATCTCCATATGACTGAAAATCTGGAACGTCTTGAGAGCTTGATTTCGTGGTGCATCCAAAAAGTGGAGGGCTAGGACATGATAGCAAAAGAACTACAAGACTGGTTTCCTGAAGCTCAGATTTCAGACCAACCAGTAGAGAAAGAGGGCTATCTCACTCTCCCTTTAGCTTCTCAGCAGTGGATTTTGCTGGAGGAAGCTGGGCTCAGCGAGCGTGAAAAGCAGTTGGTTGCCCTTTTGACCCAGCAGGAGCAGGCTCGTTCGCTCAATCCTTGGTATTCTTATCTGATTGAGGGTAAGGGACAGGCACCACAAGCTTTTAAAAAGATTCAGCTGGTTTACTGTCATCTTTCCTATTTTCAGCAGGAAAATCTAGCTTCTTGGCTGGATATGATGCGGACCCTTTTTCCTAACTGTCAGACGGTGCTTCAGGTTGGGGCTCAGGATTATGTTTTCGTACTTCAACAAGATAAATACACCTCTGTACGAGCTATTTTAAGTGATACGATTGAAGCGGTTGAGTATGACTTTGGACTTCGTCTGTCAATCATGTTGGGCCAGGTTTGGTCTCAGACAGGCCATCAAGCCCTATCAGACTTGATTAAAGCAGAGCGCGATTTGTTTAAGACTTGGTGGCGTCAGGGTCACCAAGGTGTTCACACCTTTTCACAACTCTATCTTTGGAGTATGGGGGAAAGAATTGTGGACCTGAGAGTCATTAAAGAATGTCTACACCAGATGATTTTGGATCAAGACCAGATTCAGGAAATCATTCTTTCCCTTTGGGAAAATAGTGCTGTCTTAACTAAAACAGCCCAGCAACTCTACTTGCACCGCAATTCTCTCCAATACAAGATTGATAAATGGGAAGAATTGACAGGGCTTCAATTGAAGGAATTGACTGACCTGACCTTGTGTTATCAGTTGATTTTACCAGATGTTTTATAAAGTTTTGTGCAAGTTGCACAGAACTTTTTTGTTTTTTTGGTCACCTTGCCATAGAAATGTAAAGCGTTTTCATCTATAATAAAACTATCAAAAGAAAAAAGGAGTTCACCTCATGGTAGAATTGAATCTTAAAAACATTTACAAAAAATATCCAAACAGCGAACACTACTCAGTTGAAGACTTCAACTTGGACATCAAAGACAAAGAATTTATCGTTTTCGTAGGTCCTTCAGGATGTGGTAAATCAACAACTCTTCGTATGATTGCTGGTCTTGAAGACATCACAGAAGGTACTGCATCTATCGATGGCGTGGTTGTCAACGACGTAGCTCCAAAAGACCGTGACATCGCCATGGTATTCCAAAACTACGCTCTTTACCCACACATGACTGTTTATGACAACATGGCTTTCGGTTTAAAATTGCGTAAATACAGCAAGGAAGACATCGATAAACGTGTGCAAGAAGCAGCTGCAATCCTCGGTTTGAAAGAATTCTTGGATCGTAAACCAGCTGACCTTTCAGGTGGTCAACGTCAACGTGTTGCCATGGGTCGTGCCATCGTCCGTGATGCAAAAGTATTCTTGATGGACGAACCTTTGTCAAACTTGGATGCAAAACTTCGTGTATCTATGCGTGCTGAAATCGCTAAAATCCACCGTCGTATCGGAGCTACAACTATCTACGTAACTCACGACCAAACAGAAGCGATGACACTTGCAGACCGTATCGTTATCATGTCAGCAACTAAAAACCCTGCTGGTACAGGTACTATCGGACGTGTAGAACAAATCGGTACACCTCAAGAAGTTTACAAAAACCCAGTTAACAAATTCGTAGCAGGATTCATCGGAAGCCCAGCTATGAACTTCATCAACGTGAAATTGGTTGGTAGCGAAATTGTTTCTGACGGTTTCCGTTTGAAAGTTCCAGAAGGAGCATTGAAAGTTCTTCGTGACAAAGGCTACGAAGGTAAAGAATTGATCTTCGGTATCCGTCCAGAAGACGTGAATGCAGAACCTGCTTTCCTTGAAACATTCCCAGAATCAGTTGTCAAAGCTACTATCTCTGTATCAGAATTGCTTGGTTCAGAATCTCACCTTTACTGCCAAGTTGGTAAAGATGAATTTGTTGCCAAAGTTGATGCTCGTGACTACTTGCAAACAGGTGCAACAGTTGAACTTGGATTTGACTTGAACAAAGCACACTTCTTCGACGTAGAAACTGAAAAAACAGTCTACTAAGCAAATGAAATGTCAAAACACTGCTAGAAATCTGGCAGTGTTTTTTTGAGATTGCGTAGAAAAAACTCCTGGGAAATTCCAGGAGAGTATGAGTAATTATTTGAACTTGAATCCTTCGTAAATAAGCTCTGTTTTTGGACTTTCTTTCTTAATCTGTTTGGCAAGTGACTTCATCATAGAAAGAGGACCACACATATAGACGCTTGCATGATCGGGCACTTTTTCTTGATCAAAATTAAGATAGCCGTCTTTCCTACTGTCTACTAGATGGAGTTCAAAATTAGGATTTTTCTGAGCATAGTCACGGAGCAAATCTAGGTAGACTGCATTTTCCTCTCCATGGAAGCTATAGTAGAAGTGAACCTGTTTATCTAAAATAGGATGTTCACGGATGTAAGAGATGAAGGGGGTGATTCCAATACCTCCAGCAATCCAAACCTGATTTTCTCGTCCTTCTTTTATGATCATGTGTCCGTAAGCTCTGTCTACGCTTACTTTGCTGCCGACTTGAAGATTGTCATAGATATTCTTGGTATGGTCGCCTGAATTTTTAACAGTAAAGTAAAGAGTTTGACCATGACCTCCTGAGATAGAAAAGGGATGCGGAGCGCTTTCAAAGCCTTCTTGGAAAATCTTTAGAAAGGCAAATTGTCCTGATTGATAGTTGAAAGGTCTGCTAAGATGGATTTGAATTTCTCTAGTATCATGATTTAAGTGTTTGAGATTGGTGATTTTCCCTAGATAGGGGAAGCCAATCTTTTGATAAAGGAAGATGATATAAAAACCAGCCAGTAAGCCTAAAAGGGCATAGCTACCAACAAGAAAACTTAGAAGATTAAATGTGAGAAGACGATTGCCCATCATCATGTAGACGTGAAAGAGTCCAAAAATATAAGCTAGATAAACCAGGCGGTGAATCCATCGCCAAGCTTCGTATTGGATGTATTTGCCTAAATAGGCGACAAGGATGATACTGACAAAGATATAGATGGCAAGATTTCCAAACTGAGCAGCTAATCGAGAGCCCCACAAACCGCCCATACTAAAGTTATGAAAGATGAGTAGAATGATGGATAGAAAGGCTGTGAATTTGTGGACGTTGTAGACCTTCTCCAAACCGTGAAACCAGCTTTCTAGTAGTGGGAGACGAGTGGTGAGGATAAAAGTTAGAGATAGGCTTGTTAAAGCTAGTCCTGGGATCATGAATTGGGGAGAAGTGTTCATCCAAGTCAAAATAGTCAAGGCAAAACTAGCTATGATAAAGAGTAGTCCTTTGATTGATTTCATAGAAAATTCCATTTCATTAAGATTTTGATTTGTTGTAAATAAATTTGTTACATTTTATCATAGAAAAAGTATGGTGTCAAATTGAGGTCTATAAATGTTTACTATCATCAAAAAACTCTCCAATTGAACTGGAGAGTGGTTGTTTATACTCAATGAAAATCAAAGAGCAAACTAGGAAGCTAGCCGCAGGCTGTACTTGAGTACGGTAAGGCGACGCTGACGTGGTTTGAATTTGATTTTCGAAGAGTATTATTCTGCTGCTTGTTGCCAACGTTTTGCTAGCATATGAGACAGGCTAGAGATTGCTAGGTTAAAGCTGAAGTAGATGAGGGCAATCAGGATATAAAGACTGAAGACTTGCTCTGGTTCGAAATAACGGCCCATGAGAATTTGGCTGGCTCCAAAGAGCTCTTGTAGGGCGATAACAGAGTAGAGCAGGCTGGTATCCTTAATCACGGTTACAAACTGAGAAATGATGGCTGGAAGCATTTTACGGATAGCTTGTGGAAGAATGATGTGGTAGAGGATTTGCGCAGAGGTAAATCCTTGTGACATTCCTGCTTCGTATTGTCCCTTGTCTACAGCATTGAGGCCACCACGGATAATCTCAGCTAGGGCTGCTGAGGTAAAGAGGGTAAAGGCAGTGATTCCGGCTGGTGTGGATTTCATCTTGAACACCAAAAAGATGGTGAAAATCCAGAGGAGGTTGGGAACGTTACGCACAAACTCGATGTAAATGCTGGAGATGATGCGCAAGATAGGATTTTTGCCATTTCTCATGACAGCTAGCACCGTACCGATAAGGGTAGAGAGGACGATGGCAATCAGAGAAATGTAGAGGGTCAAGCCAAATCCTTTAAAGATAAAGACTAGGTTATCTGGGGTCAAAACTTCTAAAATGGATTCCATAGTAACCTCCTAAAGTGAATAGGCTTTTTTGTTGGCCTGCTCCATCTTGCGACCAAACTGGGCAACAGGGAAGCAAAGAGAGAAGTAGAGCAGGGCAGCGCCTAAAAATGCTGGAATGTAGTTTCCGTTAAGTGCTGACCAAGACTTGGTCACAAACATCAAGTCCACTCCAGAGATGATGGCAACTGTAGAGGTGTTCTTGATGAGGTTGACGATTTGGTTGGTCAAAGGAGGGAGAATGATACGAAAGGCCTGAGGCAAGATAATCAAGCGCATGGCACTGATATAGGTAAAACCTTGCGACAGGGCGGCCTCCATCTGACCGCTAGGAATAGACTGAATGCCTGAGCGAATAACCTCAGCGATATAGGCGCCGTGATAGAGTCCCACGCAGAGAACAGCTGTCCAATAAATCGGAATCATGATGATATGGTCACTGATAAGAGGTAGGCCATAAAAAACGATAACAAACTGCACCAAAAGGGGAGTATTTTGGTAAAATTCGACAAAGATACGAGCTAAAATGCGCAAAATTGGACGTTTGCTGGTTGACATGGCTCCAAAGAAGATGCCTAAAACCATGGCGAGGATAAAGGATCCAATTGCTAGGGCAAGGGTGAAGAGGAAACCATTGAAAAATTGTCCAAAATCCTGAAAATAGGCTGTCCAAGATGATAAATCTGTCATGGGGTATCCTCCTTAATCTGCAGTATGGCTAGATGGTTTGAGCTTGTAACGGTCATAAAGTTTCTGCAAACTACCATCCTTGCTCCATTTAGTAACCAAGTTATCAAGATAATTGTTTAGCTCGGTATTTGATTTCTTGGTAACGATACCGTAGTCAGATGGCTTGAAACTATCATCTAGTAGTACTGTGCGCTTACTGATGTAGCCAGATAGGATAGAGCGGTCAACGGAAAAGGCATCAATTCGATGAGCGTGAAGGGACGTAATCAATTCTGGGTAGGAACCAAGTTCGACGAATTTAAAGGTTAAACCTTTCTTTTTACCCAGTTCAGTAATCAGGCGTTGGGTGATGGAACCTTGGGCAACACCGATAGTTTTGCCGTTTAGGTCTTCAATGCTTTTGATTTTGGCAGACTTATTGACCAAAAAGCCAGAAGCGTCGGTGTAGTAAGGGCTGGTGAAGTTGTAGAGTTTTTTGCGTTCATCTGTGATGGTAAAGGTCGCGATATCCATATCGACCTGTTCATTGTCTAGAAGGGGTCCGCGAGTTTGTGCTGTAACCGGCACATAACGAACCTTGACTTTGAGTTCATCAGCTACCATCTTGGCCAAGTCGGTTTCGATACCAGAATAGGTCCCTGTCTTGGGATCCTTGTAGCCGAAGTTGGGAACGTCTTGTTTCACACCGACAACCAGCTCGCCTCTCTTTTGAATGTCTGTGACACTGGTATCAGCCTGAACTGGTTTTGCAGCAGCAAGGCCGAAAAGGCTAATCAATAATGCGGATAGAAAGAATTTCTTTTTCATAGGCGCCTCCTTATTTGACTTTGTCACTTTCGTGGTTGATGATTTTGCTGAGGAATTGTTGGGCACGAGGTTCGCTTGGATTGTCGAAAAAGTCATCAACATCTGTCGTATCCACCAAAACCTCTCCGTCAGCCATAAAGATGATGCGGTCAGCAACTTCACGGGCAAAGCCCATTTCATGGGTCACGACAATCATATTCATACCATCGTGGGCTAATTTTTGCATAACTGCCAGAACATCGCCGATGGTTTCAGGGTCAAGAGCAGATGTTGGCTCATCAAAGAGGAGGAGCTCCGGATGCATAGCGAGACCACGAGCAATGGCGATTCTCTGTTTTTGTCCACCAGATAGCATGGCTGGATAGGAATCTTTCTTGTCCCACATATTTACAAATTCCAGATATTTTTGGGCTGTTTTTTCAGCTTCTTTTTTATCAATTCCTAAAACTTTTATGGGAGCCAATGTTACGTTTTCTAACACTGTTTTGTGCGGATAGAGGTTGAAATGTTGGAAAACCATGCCGACTTCCTTACGAAGAGGTACTAAATCTTTCTGGCTGGCACCAGCAACTTGGTGACCATTTACTAGAAGACTTCCCTTGTCGATAGCCTCTAAACCATTGATGGTACGGATCAGAGTGGACTTCCCAGAACCAGAAGGTCCAAGGAGTACAACAACTTGCCCTTTTTCAAAACGGAGATTGATGTCGCGGAGTGCATGGTAATCTCCGTAATATTTTTCGACGTGTTCAAATTCTACTAAAGCCATAAGGAATCTCCTTTGTGTTAGATTTTATAACATGATTCTACACCAAAAGATTTTTCTTGTCAAATCATATCAGAAAAAAGTTAGTAAAATTTTTGTAGAAAGCAATCAGGATAGAGAAAAAGCCTAAATCATGTTATAATGAAGCAATAGAATTCTTAGAAAGAGTGGATGTCTTTTTGATAACACCTACTTATGAATGGCAGTTTGCCCCGCAGGTAGAAGATGCGGATTTTACAAAAATAGCCAAGAAGGCTGGACTGGGTCCTGAGGTGGCTCGGTTATTATTTGAAAGAGGGATTCAGGACCAAGAAAGTCTGAAGAAGTTTTTAGAACCTTCCTTGGAGGACTTGCACGACCCTTATCTGCTCCATGATATGGACAAGGCAGTGGAACGGATTCGTCAGGCCATTGAAGAAGGGGAAAATATCCTCGTTTACGGTGATTATGACGCGGATGGTATGACTTCGGCTTCGATTGTTAAGGAAAGTTTGGAACAGCTTGGTGCTGAGTGCCGGGTTTATCTGCCCAATCGTTTTACCGACGGTTATGGACCTAATGCCAGTGTTTACAAATATTTTATCGAGCAAGAAGGAATTTCCTTGATTGTGACAGTGGATAATGGAGTTGCTGGTCATGAGGCTATTGAATTGGCCCAGTCTATGGGAGTAGATGTCATTGTGACTGACCACCATTCTATGCCTGAAACCTTACCAGATGCCTATGCCATCGTTCACCCTGAACATCCTGATGCGGACTATCCTTTCAAATATTTGGCTGGTTGCGGAGTGGCCTTCAAGCTGGCTTGTGCCCTTTTAGAAGAAGTGCAAGTGGAACTACTGGATTTGGTTGCAATCGGAACCATTGCAGATATGGTTAGTTTGACGGATGAGAACCGTATCTTGGTTCAGTATGGTCTGGAAATGCTGGGGCATACTCAGCGCATTGGTTTACAAGAAATGCTGGATATGGCTGGGATTGCCGCCAACGAAGTAACAGAAGAAACGGTTGGTTTCCAGATTGCCCCTCGTTTGAATGCCTTGGGGCGTTTGGATGATCCCAATCCTGCCATTGATTTGCTGACTGGGTTTGATGACGAGGAAGCCCACGAGATTGCCCTTATGATTCATCAGAAAAACGAAGAGCGCAAGGAAATCGTCCAGTATATCTATGAAGAAGCTAAGACCATGGTGGACCCTGAGAAGAAGGTCCAAGTCTTGGCTAAGGAAGGCTGGAATCCTGGGGTTCTGGGTATCGTCGCTGGTCGTTTGTTGGAAGAACTAGGGCAGACAGTCATCGTTCTCAATATAGAGGACGGTCGTGCCAAGGGTAGTGCTCGTAGTGTGGAAGCGGTCGATATTTTTGAAGCCCTAGATCCCCATCGCGACCTCTTTATCGCATTTGGCGGTCATGCTGGTGCAGCAGGAATGACGCTGGAAGTTGAGAAACTCTCAGATTTATCTCAGGTTTTGGAAGATTATGTCCGTGAAAAAGGCGCAGATGCTGCTGGCAAGAACAAGTTAAATTTAGATGAAGAACTGGATTTGGAGACACTTAGCTTGGAAACGGTCAAAAGTTTTGAACGTTTGGCACCTTTCGGCATGGACAACCAGAAACCTGTCTTTTATATAAAGGATTTTCAGGTCGAAAGTGCCCGTACTATGGGGGCAGGCAATGCCCATCTCAAGTTGAAAATTTCCAAAGGTGAGGCGAGTTTTGAAGTGGTGGCCTTCGGACAAGGTAGATGGGCGACAGAGTTTTCTCAAACCAAGAATCTAGAGCTGGCAGTCAAATTGTCTGTCAACCAATGGAATGGGCAAACTGCCCTCCAGTTGATGATGGTGGATGCGCGGGTGGAAGGTGTTCAACTCTTTAACATTCGTGGGAAAAATGCAGTCTTGCCAGAGGGAGTTCCAGTCTTGGATTTTGCTGGAGAACTGCCAAATCTGGCGGCTAGTGAAGCTATTGTCGTAAAAAACATTCCTGAGGACATTACTCAGTTGAAGACCATTTTTCAGGAACAGAATTTCTCTGCTGTCTATTTCAAAAATGATATTGACAAGGCCTACTATCTGACAGGTTATGGGACTAGAGAGCAGTTTGCCAAATTGTACAAGACCATCTACCAGTTCCCAGAGTTTGATATTCGCTATAAACTGAAGGATTTGGCAGCTTATCTCAATATCCAACAAATCTTGCTGGTCAAGATGATTCAAGTATTTGAAGAGCTAGGCTTTGTGACAATCAAAGATGGGGTCATGAAGGTGAATAAAGAGGCTGAAAAGCGTGATATAGCTGAGAGTCAGATTTACCAAAATCTTAAACAAACCGTCAAAGACCAAGAAATGATGGCGCTGGGCACTGTGCAAGAAATTTATGACTTTTTAATGGAAAAAGAGTAGGTCGTAGGAAAGAGTTGGGCAACCAGCTCTTTTTTGAAAACAAATCTTCATTTTGAAAATCATTAAAAAAATGGTATAATGGTAGGAAAAGATTCGGCTAAAAGTAGTGCTTTTAGAATAAGAGGGTAAGTACCCCTATAATCAAGATAAACTAAGCTTTCGGAGGAAAAATGAGTAATATCAGTTTAACAACACTTGGTGGTGTACGTGAAAATGGGAAAAATATGTATATCGCTGAAATCGATGGGTCTATTTTCGTTTTGGATGCAGGTCTGAAATACCCTGAAAACGAACAACTAGGGGTGGACGTAGTTATTCCCAATATGGACTACCTTTTTGAAAATAGCGACCGTATCGCTGGAGTCTTCTTGACCCATGGACATGCAGATGCTATTGGTGCTCTGCCTTATCTCTTGGCTGAAGCCAAGGTACCTGTATTTGGCTCTGAGTTGACCATTGAGTTGGCAAAACTCTTTGTCAAAGGGAATGACACTGTTAAGAAATTCAATGATTTCCATGTTATCGATGAAGATACGGAGATAGATTTTGGAGGAACTGTAGTGTCCTTCTTCCGTACAACTCACTCTATTCCAGAAAGTCTGGGTGTTGTCTTGAAGACAGCTGAAGGGAGCATCGTTTATACAGGTGACTTCAAATTTGACCAGACAGCTAGTGAATCTTATGCCACAGACTTCGCTCGTTTGGCAGAAATCGGTCGTGATGGAGTTCTGGCTCTTCTTAGCGATTCAGCCAATGCAGATAGCAATATCCAAGTGGCTAGTGAAAGTGAAGTTGGGGATGAAATCACTCAAACCATTTCTGATTGGGATGGACGTATTATCGTTGCAGCAGTAGCTAGCAACCTCTCTCGTATCCAGCAGGTGTTTGACGCTGCGGATGCAACAGGCCGTCGTGTGGTCTTGACAGGATTCGATATTGAAAATATCGTCCGTACTGCGATTCGCCTTAAGAAATTGTCTCTAGCTAACGAGAGTCTTTTGATTAAGCCGAAAGATATGTCTCGTTTTGAAGACCATGAGTTGATTATCCTTGAGACAGGCCGTATGGGTGAGCCTATCAACGGTCTTCGCAAGATGTCGATTGGTCGCCACCGTTATGTGGAAATCAAGGACGGTGACCTAGTCTATATCGTAACCACTCCGTCTATCGCTAAAGAAGCAGTTATGGCACGTGTGGAAAATATGATTTACCAAGCTGGCGGGGTTGTTAAACTGATCACTCAAAGCTTGCGTGTGTCAGGTCACGGAAATGCGCGTGACTTGCAATTGATGATTAATCTCTTGCAACCCAAGTATCTCTTCCCGATTCAAGGGGAATACCGCGAGTTGGATGCCCATGCTAAGGCTGCTATGGCAGTTGGGATGTTGCCGGAACGCATTTTCATCCCTAAAAAGGGAACAAGCATGGCTTATGAAAATGGAGACTTTGTCCCAGCTGGAGGGGTTTCAGCAGGGGATGTCTTGATTGACGGAAATGCCATTGGTGATGTTGGTAATGTGGTCCTTCGTGACCGTAAGGTCTTGTCTGAGGACGGTATTTTCATCGTCGCAATCACCGTTAACCGTCGTGAGAAGAAAATTGTGGCCAAGGCTCGTGTTCATACGCGTGGATTTGTTTATCTCAAGAAGAGTCGTGATATTCTCCGTGAAAGTTCAGAATTGATTAACCAAACGGTAGAAGACTATCTTCAAGGAGATGACTTTGACTGGGCAGATCTTAAAGGGAAGGTTCGGGATAATTTGACTAAGTATCTCTTTGACCAGACTAAGCGTCGTCCAGCCATTCTACCAGTAGTCATGGAAGCGAAATAATCGTTGAAATAAACAGAGAGAAAGTCGAGTTTCGGCTTTTTCTTATAGAAAAATAGAGGAAAAATTATGGCAGTAATGAAAATCGAGTATTACTCACAAGTTTTGGATATGGAGTGGGGAGTGAATGTCCTCTATCCTGATGCCAATCGAGTGGAAGAACCAGAGTGTAAAGATATTCCCGTCTTGTACCTCTTGCACGGGATGTCTGGCAACCATAATAGCTGGCTCAAGCGTACCAATGTAGAACGCTTGCTTCGAGGAACTAATCTCATCGTTGTTATGCCCAATACCAGCAACGGTTGGTATACCGATACCCAGTATGGTTTTGACTATTACACAGCTCTAGCAGAGGAATTACCAGATGTTCTGAAACGCTTCTTCCCTAACATGACCAGCAAGCGTGAAAAGACCTTTATCGCTGGTCTCTCTATGGGAGGCTACGGCTGTTTCAAATTGGCTCTTGCTACAAATCGTTTTTCTCATGCAGCTAGTTTCTCAGGTGCCCTTAGCTTTCAAGATTTTTCTCCTGAAAGTCAAAATCTGGGAACGCCAGCATACTGGAGAGGTGTATTTGGAGAGATTAAAGACTGGACAGCTAGTCCCTATTCTCTTGAAAGTCTAGCTAAAAAATCGGACAAAAAGACCAAGCTTTGGGCTTGGTGTGGCGAGCAGGATTTCTTGTACGAAGCCAATAATCTAGCAGTAAAGAACCTCAAAAAACTAGGCTTTGATGTGACCTATAGCCATAGCGCTGGAACTCACGAATGGTATTACTGGGAAAAACAATTGGAACGGTTCTTGGCAACCCTACCAATTGACTTCAAATTAGAAGAGAGATTGTCATAATTTAGCTTTCTTTCAGCTTATTTTAGTAAAATAGTCTTTATTTGCTAGAAAGGTGGAGAGACATGCGCTGGATTTTTCGTTTGATAGGAGCTTTCTTTTCTTTTGTGTGGCGTTTGTTTTGGCGCCTGGTTTGGATAGTTGTGTTCCTATGTGCCCTTGCTTTCGGACTTCTCTGGTATCTGAACGGGGATTTTCAAGGAGCGCTAAAGCAAGCAGAACGGTCAGTCAAGATTGGTCGACAAAGTATTGATCAATGGGAAAAAACTGGGCAACTGCCTAAGTTGAACCAGACAGATAGCCACCAACACTCTGAAGGAAGGTGGCCGCAAGCTTCTGCTCGTATTTACCTGGATCCTCAGATGGATTCACGTTTTCAAGAGGCTTATGTAGAAGCGATTCAGAACTGGAATCAAACAGGTGCTTTTAACTTTGAAGTTGTGACTGAGTCTAGCAAGGCAGATATTATGGCTACGGAGATGAATGACGGAGGCACTCCTGTGGCAGGAGAGGCGGAAAGTCAGACCAACCTCTTAACAGGACAATTTTTGTCTGTAACGGTTCGGTTGAATCATTATTATCTGTCCAATCCTGACTATGGCTATTCCTTTGAGCGCATTGTCCATACGGCAGAACATGAGTTGGGTCATGCTATTGGCTTGGACCATACAGATGAGAAGTCTGTCATGCAACCAGCAGGTTCCTTTTATGGTATTCAGGAAGAGGATATCGCAAACCTCCGAAAAATATATGAGACCAATGAGTAGGGAACAATCTTTCCCTACTTTTTTGCTATAATGGAACTATGAATAATTTGATTAAATCAAAACTAGAGCTCTTGCCGACCAGCCCTGGTTGCTACATTCACAAGGATAAAAACGGCACCATTATCTATGTAGGAAAGGCTAAAAATCTGCGAAACCGTGTGAGGTCCTATTTCCGCGGAAGTCATGATACCAAGACAGAAGCCCTGGTTTCTGAGATTGTGGATTTTGAATTTATCGTTACTGAGTCTAATATTGAGGCACTTCTCCTAGAAATCAACCTGATCAAGGAAAACAAGCCCAAATACAATATCATGCTCAAGGATGATAAGTCTTACCCTTTCATCAAAATCACCAATGAACGCTATCCTCGTTTGATTATCACCCGTCAGGTCAAAAAAGATGGCGGTCTCTACTTTGGACCTTATCCAGATGTGGGCGCAGCCAATGAAATCAAGCGATTGCTGGATCGGATTTTTCCTTTTCGAAAGTGTACCAATCCACCGTCTAAGGTCTGTTTTTACTACCATATCGGCCAATGTATGGCCCACACCATCTGTAAAAAAGATGAGGCCTATTTCAAGTCCATGGCTCAGGAGGTTTCCAATTTCCTAAAAGGACAGGATGACAAAATCATTGATGACCTCAAGGGCAAGATGGCAGTGGCAGCCCAGACTATGGAATTTGAGCGTGCAGCGGAATATCGTGACCTGATTCAGGCCATTGGAACACTTCGAACCAAGCAACGGGTCATGGCTAAGGATCTTCAAAATCGGGATGTCTTTGGCTACTATGTGGACAAGGGCTGGATGTGTGTGCAGGTTTTCTTTGTCCGTCAGGGCAAGCTCATTGAACGCGATGTCAATCTCTTTCCTTACTACAATGATCCGGATGAGGACTTCTTGACCTATGTGGGACAATTCTATCAAGAAAAATCTCATCTAGTTCCCAATGAGGTACTGATTCCGCAGGATATTGACGAAGAAGCAGTCAAGGCCTTAGTGGATACTAAGATTCTCAAACCCCAGCGTGGTGAGAAAAAACAACTGGTCAATCTAGCTATAAAGAATGCTCGAGTCAGTCTAGAGCAGAAGTTCAACCTGTTAGAGAAATCTGTCGAAAAGACACAAGGAGCTATTGAAAATCTAGGTCGTTTGCTCCAAATACCGACCCCAGTCCGCATCGAATCCTTCGATAACTCTAATATCATGGGGACCAGTCCTGTTTCAGCCATGGTTGTCTTTGTCAACGGAAAACCTAGTAAGAAAGATTACCGTAAGTATAAAATCAAGACCGTAGTCGGGCCAGACGACTATGCGAGTATGAGAGAAGTCATTCGTAGGCGCTATGGTCGAGTACAGCGTGACGGTTTGACTCCTCCAGATTTGATTGTCATCGATGGGGGACAAGGTCAAGTCAATATCGCAAAGCAAGTCATACAAGAGGAACTGGGGCTGGATATTCCCATTGCAGGTTTGCAAAAAAATGACAAGCACCAAACCCATGAATTGCTCTTTGGAGATCCGCTGGAAGTGGTGGAGTTGTCTCGCAATTCTCAGGAATTTTTCCTCCTCCAACGTATCCAAGATGAGGTGCACCGCTTTGCTATTACCTTTCATCGCCAACTGCGCTCTAAAAATTCCTTTTCTTCACAACTAGATGGGATTGAAGGACTGGGGCCTAAACGCAAGCAGAATCTTATGAAGCATTTCAAGTCTCTGACCAAAATCAAAGAAGCCAGTGTGGATGAGATTGTCGAAGTTGGGGTGCCAAGAGCAGTAGCAGAAGCTGTGCAAATAAAGTTGAACCCGCAGGAAGAAGAGGAATTAGCTCAAGTGGCGGAAGAAAGAATAGATTATCAAATAGAAAGAGACCATCATGAACCATAAAATCGCAATTTTATCAGATATTCATGGCAATGCGACAGCCTTAGAAGCAGTGATTGCAGATACTAAAAATCAAGGAGTCAGTGAATACTGGCTTCTGGGAGATATTTTTCTTCCTGGTCCAGGTGCAAATGACTTAGTCGCCCTGCTAAAGGACCTTTCTATCACAACCAGTGTTCGAGGCAATTGGGATGATCGTGTCCTTGAGGCCTTGGATGGCGAATATGGTTTGGAACATCCGAAAGAAATCCAGTCAATGCGCATGACCCAGTTTTTGATGGAGCAAATGGATCCTGCAACGATTGTCTGGCTACGAAGCTTGCCTTTGCTGGAAAAGAAAGAAATTGACGGATTGCGCTTTTCTATCTCTCATAATTTGCCAAATAAGAACTATGGTGGGGACCTACTGGTTGGGAATGATACAGATAAATTTGACCAACTGCTAGATGCGGAAACGGACGTGGCAGTTTATGGTCATGTTCACAAGCAGTTGCTTCGTTACGGAAGCCAAGGGCAACAAATCATCAATCCAGGGTCGATTGGCATGCCCTATTTTAATTGGGAGGCGTTAAAAAATCACCGTGCCCAGTATGCCGTGATAGAAGTTGAAGATGGGGAATTGGTCAATATCCTATTTCGTAAAGTCGCTTATGACTATGAAGCGGAGTTGGAGTTGGCCAAATTCAAGGGGCTTCCTTTTATCGAAATGTATGAAGAGCTACGACGAGAAGACAACTATCAGGGGCACAATCTGAAACTCTTAGCCAACTTAATAGAAAAGCATGGGTATGTAGAGGATGTGAAGAATTTCTTGGAGGCTATAAAGTCAGAATATAAGATGGACTAGTTTCTTTAAGCAGCTGAAAATTAATTGGAACTGGATGAGGGGCTTCCTGATTTAAATGGTTTTCTTCATTCAGTTGCTTATCCTTGTTCCAGTTTGTTTCTACGAAAAATCTCTGCAAGCTCTTTCAAATTATGGTAGAATGGAAGCAGTAGAATTAGAAAAGGAAATCGATTATGAAATTTCTTGAATTAAATAAAAAACGTCATACGACCAAGCAGTTCACTGATAAACCTGTTGATCCAAAAGATGTGCGTACGGCTATCGAAATTGCAACCTTGGCACCAAGCGCCCACAACAGCCAGCCTTGGAAATTTGTGGTGGTTCGTGAGAAAAATGCTGAACTGGCAAAATTGGCTTACGGTTCAAACTTTGAGCAGGTATCATCAGCACCTGTAACCATTGCCCTATTTACAGATACAGACCTTGCCAAACGTGCTCGTAAGATTGCCCGAGTTGGTGGTGCTAACAATTTCTCAGAAGAACAACTTCAATACTTTATGAAAAATTTGCCAGCTGAATTTGCTCGTTACAATGAACAACAGGTCAGCGACTACCTAGCCCTCAATGCAGGTCTGGTTGCTATGAACTTGGTTTTGGCTCTTACAGACCAAGGAATCGGATCAAATCTTATTCTTGGTTTTGATAAATCAAAAGTCAATGAAGTTTTGGATATCGAAGACCGCTTCCGCCCAGAACTCTTGATTACAGTGGGTTACACAGACGAAAAATTGGAACCAAGCTACCGCTTGCCAGTAGATGAAATCATCGAGAAAAGATAGAAAGAAGAATAAAATGACAGCAATTGATTTTACAGCAGAAGTAGAAAAACGCAAAGAAGAACTCTTGGCTGACTTGTTTAGCCTTTTGGAAATCAACTCAGAACGTGATGATAGCAAGGTTGATGCTGAGCATCCATTTGGACCTGGGCCGGTAAAAGCCTTGGAAAAATTCCTTGAAATCGCAGACCGCGATGGCTACCCAACTAAAAATGTTGACAACTATGCAGGACACTTCGAGTTTGGTGATGGAGAAGAAGTTCTCGGAATCTTTGCCCACATGGACGTGGTGCCAGCTGGTAGCGGTTGGGACACAGACCCTTACACACCAACTATCAAAGACGGTCGCCTTTATGCGCGTGGGGCTTCGGATGACAAGGGACCTACAACAGCTTGTTACTATGGTTTGAAAATCATCAAAGAATTGGGTCTTCCAACTTCTAAGAAAGTCCGCTTCATCGTCGGAACAGATGAAGAATCAGGTTGGGCAGACATGGACTACTACTTTGAGCACGTAGGACTTGCCAAACCAGACTTCGGTTTCTCTCCTGATGCTGAATTCCCTATCATCAACGGTGAAAAAGGAAATATTACAGAATACCTACATTTTGCAGGAGAAAATACAGGTGCAGCCCGTCTTCACAGCTTTACAGGTGGTTTGCGTGAAAACATGGTACCAGAATCAGCAACAGCAGTCGTTTCAGGTGATTTGGCTGACTTGCAAGGGAAATTAGATACTTTTGTTGCAGAACACAAACTTAGAGGAGAACTCCAAGAAGAAGCTGGCCAATACAAGGTGACTATCATTGGGAAATCAGCCCACGGTGCTATGCCTGCTTCAGGTGTCAATGGTGCGACTTACCTAGCTCTCTTCCTCAGCCAGTTCGACTTTGCTGGACCAGCAAAAGACTACCTTGATATTGCTGGTAAGATTCTTTTGAACGACCATGAGGGTGAAAGTCTCAAGATTGCCCATGTGGACGAAAAGATGGGTGCCCTTTCTATGAATGCCGGTGTCTTCCGCTTTGACGAAACAAGCGCTGACAATACCATTGCCCTCAACATCCGCTATCCAAAAGGAACAAGTCCTGAGCAAATCAAGTCAATCCTTGAAAACTTGCCAGTTGCTTCTGTTAGCCTTTCTGAACACGGTCACACGCCTCACTATGTGCCAATGGAAGATCCACTTGTCCAAACCTTGTTGAATGTTTATGAAAAACAAACTGGACTTAAAGGTCATGAGCAAGTTATCGGTGGTGGTACTTTTGGTCGCTTGCTTGAACGTGGAGTTGCCTACGGAGCCATGTTCCCAGACTCAATTGACACCATGCACCAAGCTAATGAATTTATCGCCTTGGACGATCTTTTCCGAGCAGCAGCAATCTATGCCGAAGCTATTTACGAATTGATCAAATAAAACGATAGAAGTCTGAGATCTTATGCTTAGACTTCTTTTTGGAGGTAAAGTAGATGTCTCAAATTGAAAGAATCAAGCAGGCTATCATGGCGGATCCGCAGAATGCCAGCTATACAAAGCGTGGCATTGAGCCTCTCTTTGCAGCGCCAAAGACTGCTCGCATCAATATCGTCGGTCAGGCACCGGGACTTAAAACCCAAGAAGCAGGCCTTTACTGGAAGGACAAAAGTGGTGACCGCTTGCGGGACTGGTTAGGTGTGGATGAAGATACCTTTTACAATTCAGGTTATTTTGCGGTTTTACCCATGGATTTCTACTTTCCAGGGCATGGTAAGTCAGGTGATTTGCCACCTCGAACAGGATTTGCCGAAAAATGGCATCCTCAGCTCTTGCAAGAATTGCCAGATATTCAATTGACCCTCTTGATTGGGCAATATGCTCAAGCCTACTATTTACAGGAAAAAATTAGTGGCAAGGTGACAGAACGGTTAAAACACTACCAGAAGTACTTACCAACCTATTTTCCACTTGTACACCCATCACCACGCAATCAAATCTGGATGGCCAAAAATCCTTGGTTTGAGTCAGAAGTGGTGCCAGATTTGAAAAAAAGAATTAAAACTATTTTATAGTCAATGAAAATCAAAGAGCAAACTAGGAAGCTAGCCGTAGGTTGCTCAAAGCAGTGCTTTGAGGTTGTAGATAGAACTGACGAAGTCAGTAACATATATACGGCAAGGCGACGCTGACGTGGTTTGAAGAGATTTTCGAAGAGTATTAGGAGAAAAAGAATGAAAGAAATTTCCTTTGACGCATTTTACCAGCTTTACCAAAACGACCAACTTTCTTTAGTCGATGTGAGAGAAGTGGAAGAGTTTGAAGCTCTTCATTTAGAAGGCGCCCATAACCTGCCACTTAGTCAATTGCCTGATACCTATGATCAGTTGGACAAGGACCAGTTGCATTATGTCATTTGTAAATCTGGGATGAGATCGGCGCGTGCTTGCCAATTCCTATCAGAACAAGGTTATGAGGTTATCAATGTACAGGGTGGCATGTTAGCCTTTGAAGAACTTTAGACATTAGAATTTTCTCCTACTTGGCGTGGACTGGGTAGGGGATTTTATTTTTAGACAATTCTCATTTTTAAGAATCTTGAAAACATTCAATATTTACTTCGTGAAGCTTTTTTCATACTCTTATTCATGATATACTAGGTCAGTATTTTATAAATATGAAGGAGATTTACATGGCTAAAAAAGGTGCCCTAACAGGTTTACTCCTGTTTGGAATATTTTTTGGTGCGGGGAATTTGATTTTTCCGCCTTCTCTGGGTGCTCTATCTGGAGAACATTTTCTTCCTGCCATCGCAGGTTTTGTCTTTTCAGGCGTCGGTATCGCCGTCTTGACCCTTATTATTGGAACGCTAAATCCTAAAGGATATATTTACGAGATTTCAACAAAGATAGCGCCTTGGTTTGCGACTCTTTACCTCTCAGTTCTTTACTTGTCAATCGGTCCATTCTTTGCTATCCCACGTACAGCTACAACAGCTTACGAAGTAGGGATTAGTCCTCTTTTGTCGGATGCAAATAAAGGTCTTGGTTTGATTGTCTTTACAGTTCTGTATTTTGCGGCAGCCTATTTGATTTCGCTTAATCCATCAAAAATCTTGGACCGTATCGGCCGTATTTTAACGCCAGTCTTTGCGATTTTGATTGTTATCTTGGTTGTTCTGGGAGCTTTCAAATACGGTGGAACAAGTCCTCAAGCTGCTTCAGCTGCTTATCAAGCTTCTGCCTTTGGTACAGGTTTCCTAGAAGGTTACAATACCTTGGATGCTCTTGCCTCAGTTGCCTTTAGTGTAATCGCAGTTCAAACCTTGAAACAACTTGGATTTTCAAGTAAGAAAGAATACATTTCAACTATTTGGGTGGTTGGTATCGTTGTTGCCCTTGCCTTCAGCGCTCTTTATATCGGTTTAGGTTTCCTTGGAAATCATTTCCCGGTACCAGCTGAAGCGATGAAGGGTGGAACACCAGGTGTTTACATCTTGTCACAAGCTACTCAAGAAATCTTTGGCTCAACAGCTCAACTCTTCCTTGCAGCTATGGTTACTGTAACCTGCTTCACAACAACAGTTGGTTTGATTGTGTCTACAGCTGAGTTCTTTAATGAACGCTTCCCACAAATCAGCTACAAGGTTTATGCGACAGCCTTTACTTTGATTGGATTTGCCATTGCTAATTTGGGTCTTGATGCGATTATCAAGTACTCCATTCCAGTACTGGTTATCTTGTACCCAATCACGATTGCTATCGTTATGATTGTCATTGTCAACAAATTTGTGGCTCTTTCAAAACCAGGTATGCAGTTGACAATTGCTGTTGTTACAGCTATTGCCATTGCAAGCGTATTAGGAAGCTCATTTAAGGTTGAGTTTCTTGCAAATCTTGTCAACGCTCTTCCTTTTGCTAAGGCATCACTCCCATGGTTGGTTCCAGCCATTGTCGGAATCTTGCTCTCATTGGTTCTACCAAACAAGCAAGAAAGCGATGTTTTTGAAATGGAATAATCATTAAAATCACTTTTGTAGTCAAGTCTACAGGAGTGATTTTCTTTTTTTATCCGATGATAAATGTGTTATAATAAGTAGCAAAAGAGGTGAAGAAATGAATCAAACAGTAGAATATATCAAAGAACTGACAGCCATTGCGTCTCCAACGGGTTTCACTCGTGAGGTTTCGGACTATTTAGTCAAGACTCTAGAAGGTTTTGGTTATCAGCCAGTTCGCACAGCCAAGGGCGGTGTCAATGTAACTATCAAAGGTCAAAATGATGAGCAACACCGCTATGTGACTGCCCATGTAGATACGCTGGGTGCTATTGTCCGTGCTGTTAAACCAGATGGTCGTCTCAAAATGGACCGTATCGGTGGTTTTCCTTGGAATATGATTGAAGGAGAAAACTGTACTGTTCATGTGGCTAGCACAGGTGAAAAAGTATCAGGAACCATCCTTATCCACCAAACTTCTTGCCATGTCTACAAGGATGCAGGAACTGCAGAACGCACCCAGGACAATATGGAAGTGCGTTTGGATGCAAAAGTGACCAATGAAAAAGAAACTCGTGCCTTGGGGATTGAGGTCGGTGATTTTATCAGCTTTGACCCACGAACTGTTGTAACTGAGACAGGCTTTATCAAGTCTCGTCATTTGGATGACAAGGTCAGTGCAGCAATTTTGCTTAACCTGCTTCGTATTTATAAGGAAGAGAAGATTGAATTGCCCGTAACAACCCATTTTGCTTTTTCAGTTTTTGAAGAAGTGGGGCATGGAGCTAACTCTAATATCCCTGCTCAGGTAGTAGAATATCTGGCTGTGGATATGGGAGCTATGGGAGATGACCAGCAAACAGATGAGTACACAGTGTCTATCTGTGTCAAGGATGCTTCTGGCCCTTATCACTATGACTTCCGTCAACATTTGGTGGCCTTGGCAAAAGAGCAAGATATTCCATTTAAGCTGGACATCTATCCATTTTATGGTTCGGACGCTTCAGCGGCTATGTCTGCAGGGGCAGAAGTCAAACACGCCCTTCTTGGTGCTGGTATAGAGTCTAGCCATTCTTATGAGCGTACACATATTGATTCAGTTATCGCGACAGAGCGTATGGTTGATGCTTACCTTAAGAGCGCATTGGTAGACTAATATGTGTTTGATTTGCCAGAGAATTGAGCTAATTAAAGTTGGGGAAAATCCCTACTTTGTCAAAGAGTTGGAAACAGGCTATCTTGTCATTGGAGATCACCAGTATTTCACAGGCTATAGTCTCTTTCTAGCTAAGGAGCACGTCACGGAATTGCACCATTTAAAAAAGGAGACAAGACTCCGTTTTCTAGAGGAAATGAGTCTAGTCCAAGAGGCAGTTGCCAAGGCCTTTGCTGCTGAGAAAATGAATATCGAACTTCTAGGCAATGGTGATGCCCACCTTCATTGGCACCTTTTCCCTAGACAAACAGGTGATATGAATGGTCACGGTCTCAAAGGACGTGGTCCAGTTTGGTGGGTTCCTTTTGAAGAAATGACAGCAGAAACCTGTCAAGCAAATCCGGATGAGATTAAACAATTAGTTAAACGTTTATCGTTAGAAGTAGATAAATTATTAGAAATAAAGGAGTAGAAATGAAAAAAAGATACCTTATCTTGACAGCTTTGCTAGCCTTGAGTCTAGCAGCTTGTTCACAAGAAAAAGCAAAAAATGAAGATGGCGCAGCTAAGACAGAGCAAACTGCTAAAGCTGATGGAACAGTCGGAAGTAAGGCTCAAGGAGCTGCTCAGAAAAAAGCAGAAGTGGTTAACAAAGGAGACTACTACAGCATCCAAGGGAAATACGATGAAATCATCGTAGCCAATAAACACTATCCATTGTCAAAAGACTACAATCCAGGGGAAAATCCAACAGCCAAGGCTGAGTTGGTCAAACTCATCAAAGCTATGCAAGAGGCAGGATTCCCGATTAGTGATCATTACAGTGGTTTTAGAAGTTATGAAACTCAGACCAAGCTCTATCAAGATTATGTCAACCAAGATGGGAAGGCAGCAGCTGACCGTTATTCTGCTCGACCTGGCTATAGTGAACATCAGACAGGCTTGGCCTTTGATGTGATTGGGACAAATGGTGATTTGGTGACAGAAGAAAAAGCGGCCCAATGGCTCTTGGACCATGCGGCTGATTATGGTTTTGTTGTCCGTTATCTCAAAGGCAAGGAAAAGGAAACAGGCTATATGGCTGAAGAATGGCACCTTCGTTATGTCGGAAAAGAAGCAAAAGAAATTGCTGAGAGTGGTCTTAGTTTGGAAGAATACTACGGATTTGAAGGCGGAGATTACGTCGATTAATACTCTTCGAAAATCAAATTCAAACTACGTCAACGTCTCCTTGCCGTACTCAAGTACAACCTGCGGCTAGCTTCCTAGTTTGCTCTTTGATTTTCATTGAGTATAAAAAATAAACTTTTCTCTTGCAATTTCAGATAAATAGTGTATAATAGATGAGTATGTGTTAAGCATACTTGTGGGAGGTAAAAATCTCTAATTACCGCCAAAACCACAAAGGAGGATTTAAAAATGGCTAAAAAAGTCGAAAAACTTGTAAAATTGCAAATCCCTGCTGGTAAAGCTACACCAGCTCCACCGGTTGGACCTGCTCTTGGTCAAGCTGGTATCAACATCATGGGATTCACAAAAGAGTTCAACGCTCGTACAGCTGACCAAGCTGGTATGATCATTCCAGTTGTTATCTCAGTTTACGAAGATAAATCATTTACTTTCATCACTAAAACACCACCAGCTGCTGTTCTTTTGAAAAAAGCTGCAGGTGTTGAAAAAGGATCAGGTACACCTAACAAAACTAAAGTTGCTACAGTTACTCGTGCGCAAGTACAAGAAATTGCAGAAACTAAGATGCCAGATTTGAACGCAGCAAACGTAGAGTCTGCAATGCGTATGATCGAAGGTACTGCTCGTTCTATGGGATTCACTGTTGTTGACTAATCAATAACACCCCCAATATAACCCGCAAGACTTCATCATTTCGAGGAGTGACGTGGGAGATGAAAATCGATTGAACCACTTACAAGGAGAATAGAAAATGGCTAAAAAAAGCAAACAACTTCGTGCTGCTCTTGAGAAAATCGACAGCACAAAAGCATACAGCGTAGAAGAAGCTGTAGCACTTGCAAAAGAAACTAACTTTGCAAAATTTGACGCAACTGTAGAAGTTGCTTACAACTTGAACATCGACGTTAAAAAAGCTGACCAACAAATCCGTGGAGCAATGGTATTGCCAAACGGTACTGGTAAAACTTCACGCGTTCTTGTTTTCGCACGTGGTGCAAAAGCAGAAGAAGCAAAAGCTGCTGGTGCAGACTTTGTAGGTGAAGATGACCTTGTTGCTAAAATCAACGACGGTTGGTTGGACTTCGACGTAGTTATCGCTACACCTGACATGATGGCTCTTGTTGGACGTCTTGGACGTGTCCTTGGACCACGTAACTTGATGCCAAACCCTAAAACTGGTACTGTAACAATGGATGTTGCTAAAGCAGTTGAAGAGTCTAAAGGTGGTAAAATCACTTACCGTGCTGACCGTGCAGGTAACGTTCAAGCAATTATCGGTAAAGTATCATTTGAAGCTGAAAAATTGGTTGAAAACTTCAAAGCTTTCAACGAAACAATCCAAAAAGCAAAACCAGCTACAGCTAAAGGAACTTACGTAACAAACTTGACTATCACAACTACTCAAGGTGTTGGTATCAAAGTTGACGTAAACTCACTTTAATCAGTAGTTTATAAACAAAGGCGAGTACGAAAGTGCTCGTTTTTTGGTTTTATAATATTTGTAGTAGGTAAATCCCCTAAAGATATTATGGAGTCTTTTTTGCTAATTAGGAAAATAGGCGAAAAATTTTAGAGAGTGACAAGGCATTGTTTAATTGAAATTTTTTTGAAAAAATCAAAAACCGAACAATAAACTGTTTAGATAAATTAGCACCTTTAGTATATAGAAACAGAAAGATTTTAAAAATGCAAATATAAATGTGGCGCAAACCTCTCTGAGAGCATTTCATTCGCTTGCATAAATTATAAAAATACGGTTTTTATAATAAGATTTTAAATGAGTTAAATTTGCAAATAATAATTAAAAATTTTACAACTTTAAAATACGAACGAAACTATTCATGAAACAGCATGAAACTCTCAAAAATCTAACTGTAAAAATTAAAAAACATAAAATGAAAACGAAAGATTGAAAGAAATTTGAAATTTCAAAATAAAAAAATTGCAAAAAGTTTTAAAATGTGATATTATAACTATGCATGTTAATTGTGGATAATAAATTTTCCTCTTTTGAGTTTTTGAAAGAGGAATTTTTATTTTTTTAGTTTACGAATTAACATGATATAAAATAAAAGGAGGTTGTTGGTCTCGATGAAAGGCAAGCAACAAACAGATTTTAGAGTAGAAAAATATATCCGCTATGGAATTCGTAAGTATAGCTTTGGAGCAGCGTCAGTAGCAATTGCGGCTGGTTTGATGTTCCTTGGAAATGGTGCAGTATCTGCCTCAGAAACAGCAGTTAAAGGGAACGTTTCTGATGTGGCAGTAGTATCACCTAATACTGAAGAGAACGGGGCTAAGGATAAAGCCACAACTCCAGTAGTAGCTGATAAGGAAGTTAAAGAGGAAGCTAAATCTGAGGTAGCAACTCCTAAAGTAGAAGAGTCTAAAAAGGAAGAAGCACCGAAAACTGAAGAAGTTAAAAAAGAAGAAGCTGCTCCTAAACTAGACAAGTCTCAACTTGAGTCGTATGTCAATGAAGTAGCTGGTAAACTTGCAGCTGGCAAATTCGCAAACAAGACTGACGACAGTTTGGCTCTTTTGAATGCGGACTTGGAGTCAGCTAAAGCAACTCTTTCAAGTGCTACAAGTCAAGAGGAATTGAAAGCTGCTTACAACAAACTTGTCACAACTGTTAACTCAAAACTAAAAAACAAAGCAGTTGAGAAAAAAGAAACTCCAGCAGTAGATACGACTAACGGTAAAGAAACTGTAGGGAAGAAAGCAGAAAATACAGAGAAGAAATTTGAGTCAAACGCGATTGAAAATACAGGTTCAAAAGATGAGCGTAATGGTAAAGAAATCGAAAAAGGTTCTAACCTACGTTCAGCAAACGAAGGATACACAGCTTCTTCTACGGAATTAAGAAAAGAAAATGGTGAGTTTGCCACAGCAACTGGTAAGTCTTATAAAGTCCTTGATAATAATGATGCCTATCGTATTTATATCAGTGGTTACCAATCTGAGAATACAGATGTGTTAGCATCAAATAATGGACAAGCTGGAGTAAGTGGACGTACTGATATCCCTCTATCGAAAACTGAGGCCCAAAAACTTGGTCGTGAAGCAAAATTGTGGGACGGGAAAATTAGGGTAACAGGAAATGCTAATGCCGGTGGTAATTCAACATATGGTTCAAAAGGAGCTTATGAATATCTAGCGACAGAAATTTACGGCTACACTTATGAACAAGGGAATCATTATGTTTATATTACGGATGTAAAAAAACGATTCGAATTAAATGACGCTGCAAAGGCTGCAGGATATACAATAACAAGTGTATCTGTGAATAACATGCCTCCTGGTTTAGCCTATAATGAAAATTCGGATACCATTGAAGGATATGTAGCAACCTCTATACAAAATGGTGTTTACGATATGCGTTATACTATTGGAATATCTAAAGCGGATGGTACAACTGCTACAACTGTAGGTAATGGTGGTGTTACACTGCAAGGTGCAACTTTTCAAGATTTAACTGCAGGCTGGATCGGTTGGCAAGATTCGTCTGCGCCACTTATCCAAGGATCATCTAAATTAGTTACTATTGGTGACGAGGTAAGCCATGATATTAAATATGTTGATAACGATGGAATGAATCGTGATAATCGTGCGAATTTCACTTATGTGAAAACTGGTGAACGAGTAAAAGCGGGTTCGAAAACAGCCAAAGGGCAAAGTCCACAAGTTAGTTTCACAGCGATTGACGGTACTAAGCTAACAACAGAATATACAACTGCTACAAGAAATAATCCGCAGACTGTAACTGCCCATACTGCCTTAAATGGAGTATATACAGGGTCGGAAACACCGATTACTGACGTAATACCTGGCTTGAATTATGATCCACAAACTGGATTAATTACAGGTACTGCAAGCGAAGCAGGGATTTTTACAGTAGCTGCTTACGCTAAAGATTATAATAATTCTACTAACTC
The DNA here is from genome assembly GCF_905187535.1 of Streptococcus mitis. Lineage (GTDB taxonomy): Bacteria > Bacillota > Bacilli > Lactobacillales > Streptococcaceae > Streptococcus > Streptococcus mitis_BS. The sequence continues at coordinate 2,841 of NZ_CAJJIE010000002.1, read as the reverse complement.
TAAGGCTGCAGATTGGACAATGTATGGTCAAGAAGCTCATGAAAATATTACAATCGCAGTAGCACCTAAAGTTACTGTTAAGAATGTTGAAGCTTATGCAACAAGTGTACCTGTAACAATTTCAAATGGAGCTAACAAAGCAGAAATTACAATGCCAGATGGAACAGTTACAAAACTTGTAGTAAAAGATGGAAACTGGACAGTAGCTGCGGGCACTACAAATACAGCTTTACAAGAAGGTACGGTATTAGCAGCAGCATCTACAACAGGAGATTCAACTCTTAACTTAGCTGTAACACCAGAATCTACAAAATACGTTGGTGTTGATAGTATTGTGGCTAAAGCAACAACTGACAAGGTAAAAGCGAATATTCAACGTGAATTTGCTATGGTAACTGACGCAGCAGGTACTACGCATAAAGCGGTATTTAACCGTGCTACAGGTAAATATTCGTTACCTAATGAAAAAGCCTATGAATTAAAAGACAATGGTAATGGTACGTCAACACTTATTGAACGTCGTGTTTATACAGATGCGCAAGCAAATGGTGATGTTAAGTTCGTTGTTTACGAGTTTGAACGTACATGGAGTGCGACATCTTCAGCGTCAACATTAGTAGATAAGGTTGCAGAAATTCGTAAAAATGGAGAAGTAACAGCAGTAGGAACTGTTACACGTACAGAAACCTTAGTTAAAAAGGATAATACGTCTTCAGAACAAGGGATGGTAGTTACAGTAAGTTATGATTCTGTAACGAATAAATGGACTTCTTCTGATGGTACGGAAGTTACTGCAAAGCAAACGAATGCAGGATGGGAAATCGAAACAGTATCAGGATTTAAAGGTTTTGTTGCTTTCCGTGAAGCAACTTCTACAGATGTAGCATCTATCCAAAATGCTAAACCAACAGCTACTTCTACAAGTTACGCAGAAGTGAAAGGTACATCAGTAGATTTAATCAATTCTAAAAAATCGAATGTAGCATTTGCTGACACAATTGATGATAAATCAACAGCTGAAAACTCTGATACAATCAAAACAAAAGCGACAGTAATCGCTCCAGATGGAACTAAAGTTGTATTTGATGAAGCTCAAACAGAAGAAACAGCTTATATTCAAGCTCAACGTACAGCTGCAGAAAAAACGCAAGCAGCAGCTACAGCTATTAAAGAACAACAAGATACACAAAATGAATTAGCTCGTTTGCAAGAATTGGTTGATCGTCAAACGCAAGTTGCAGCGGATGCTCAAAAGGCATTGGATGACTTGAAATTACGTACAATTTCACCAACTGCTCAGGACCTTGCAGAACGTAAGTTAGCAAATGTCAAAGAATTTTTAACTTCTGTGCAAAAACAACTAGATGAAGTAGCAGCTAATATAGTTACAGTGAATGCAAATGTTAATACTGCTCGTCAAGCAGCTTTAGAAGCTGAAAAAGCAGTAGAAACAGCACGTGCAGCATTAGTAACAGCAGCTGAGAAGAACTTAGAAAAAGCAACAGCATATGATTTAACTCAACCTGGACGTTACAAAGTTACTGTGAGAGCTGTCGATTCAAATGGTGTTGTAACGACTCCAACAGTTGACGCAACAGATGCTGGTGAAGTTACAGAGGACGCAGTAGCTGAAACGACTTACTATATCGTAGTAACTGATCCTGAAAAATCATCAGGTGCTCAAGGCCAAAAACAAACTGATACGATGGCGGACAACTTCAAAGACGGACAGCCAGAAGGAACTACAGTATCGAATTATAAATTAGTGGATCCGAAAACAGGAGCAAAAGTTGAATCTGTGACAACTGACGAAGGAACTTACACTGTTGATTCAACAACAGGTGAAGTGACATTCACTCCAGTAGCAGGATTCGTAGGAACAGCAAACCCGGTAACAGTATCAGCAGATGTTACATTCAATGATGAATCAGGAAATTCAGTAACAGTATCAGCAGAAAATTCATATACGCCAACTGTATATGGAATTGCACCATCTGCAGATGAGACAACAGGAAAACAAGGTCAAAATCAAACATCTAAATCTGGTAAAGATCGTTTCTCTGAATTAAATAATACAGATAATACATTAGACGGAACGAATGTAGACTGGACAACAGCGGCTTACTCACTAGAAGGTGCTAATGAGAAAGGTGAAGTTGAAGTCGAAGGAGAAGGAACGTATTCAATCGATCCAACAACAGGTGTAGTAACATTTAAACCACTTCCAACATTTAAAGGAGAAGGTAAAGGTGTTAATGTACAGGTATCAGTAACAGCGACTGACTCAGAAGGGAATAAAGTTCCAGTTACATCAAAAGGTAAATACACACCGAAAGTAACAGCTGTAACGCCAACAGCTACACCAGAAACATCAACTGGGAAACAAGGACAAACGCAAACAAAAGATACAGGGTCAATGTTCAAAGAAGGTGATGAAGTAGCTCCAATTGATAAGACTTCAGTTAAACTTGTAGATCCAAGTGGCAACGAAGTCACAAGTATGCCAGCATTGAAAGATGGTAAGGAAGTTGGAACATACACAATCGAACCAACAACAGGAGTGATCACATTCACACCGAAAAAAGACTTCGTAGGAACACCAGATGCAGCGAAAGTAACAGCGAAAGATACAAATGGTACTAAGGTGGAAACAAGTTACACCCCAACGGTAACGCCAGTAACGCCAACAGCTGAACCAAAAGAAACGACAGATATCCAAGGTAAAACCCAAACGCAAGATACTAAGTCAATGTTCAAAGAAGGTGATGAAGTGGCACCGATTGACAAGACTTCAGTTAAACTGGTAGATCCAAGTGGCAACGAAGTCACAAGTATGCCAGC